>JAXDPV010000204.1:0-11150 GCA_034668185.1 Actinomycetota bacterium | reverse complement strand
GCCGCGGAACGTCCATCCCGCGGGCGGCGCCGGCAGCTCGAACGACTCGCCGATGGGATGGGTGGCGGGGTCGGCCTGGCGGACGAAGCCACCGCCGTCGGTGACCTTGAGGGGCGTGCCGGTGGTGTCGAACAGGTCGTCGGCCAACGTCGCGCCCTCCTCCACCGATTGGGCCACCCGGCGCGACAGCCGCTTGCCGCCGGCGGTCACGACCTCTTCGAGCACGAGGCCGGCGGCGTCGACGCAGGAGTCGACGGCGTCGTGCCCGGCCCGGGCGTAGACGGTGTCGGCGAGCACGTTGGCCGTCCGGTACACCTGGCACGGCCGGCCCGCGATCCGTCGCACGCCCCTGCGCTCGACCAGCTTCCTGGCGATGGCGTCGGCCAGCGACGGTTGCATCCGCACGTCGGACGCGGGCACCGCGGGCACGAGGTCGAGGACGAGGGGTTCGCTCCCCGGGCCGCCGGTGACGCGCCGGCCGAACGACGCCACCTGGGTGCTCAACAGCGTGGTGCCGGGTGGCGGGCCGCTCCACGATTCGAGCCGGCTGTCCCACGGCCGTCGCACCCAGACCTTGTCGGTGGTGACCACGGCCGACGAGCCCCGCCCGACCTCGACGCGGTAGACGATCCGGTACGACGACGGCGTGCGGGCGATCTCGACGGGCTCGGCGCCGGGCGAGCAACCGGCCACGACCACGAACCCGGCCACGACCGCAGCCAGGCGGCGACGCCCGCTCAACCTTCGACCGTGGTCAACGACTTGGCCGCTGCGACCAGGGCGGCCAACGGCAACGTCCCCATCACCCGCAGGTAACGGCCGCCGCCGAGCTTGACCCTGACCTCGGCGCCCGTACCCGAGAAGTAGGCCTCGCCCGCGCCCACCGGGGCGACGTCGACGGCCTTGCCAGGTGGGTCGCCGGCGAAGGCGTCGTGGCCTTCGAGGGTGCCGCCCTGCTCGATCACCAGCACGTCGCCGGCCGACGCGAACACGTCCGTCGTCGCGGCCCGCCGGTAGCCGGCGCGCTGCGGGTCGGTGAAGTTCTCGGGCTGGGGCGGGATGACCTGGTAGCGGCCGACGCGGGCGAAGCCTGCGGGCGGCGAGGCCAACTCGTACGACGTGCCGACCGGCCGTGCGTTGGGATCGGTCGCCTTGGTGACCCCGCCGCCCGAGGGCGCGTCGAGCACGGGCCCCTCGGGGATGGCGAAGGTGGTGTCCCCCACCGTGGCGCCGTGCTCCACCTCGAGGGCGAGTCGGCGGGTCGTCGGGTGCCCGTCGGTGACGACGACCTCTTCGACGATGATGCCGCTGCCGTCGACGCAGGAGTCGACGTGGGCCGAGGGCGACGGCACGGTGAGGTGGTCGGCGGTCAGGCGCTCGCCGCTGCGATACACCTGGCACCTCCGGCCGGCGACGTCCCGCACCTCGCGGCGTTGCATCACGCCACCGCCGACGGCATCGATCAGGGCGGCCGACCGCACCGGTATGGCCGGGGCCCACGCCGGCGGCACCTCGAGGTTGAGGGGCGGGGCGTCGCCCTGCTGGCTCCAGCGCCGGCCGAGCCTGGTGATCTCGACCACGTCGGCCTTGCCCGCGATCGTGCGTTCGGCCCGCACGTCGAAAGGCGGCTGCACGGTGACCGTCTCCTCCGACTCGTGGGGCGCGGGGACGCCGGCTTCGAGCACGCGATACCGCACCACGAACGGGTCCGTGCCGGCGGGTGTGGCCACGCCGGCGTCGAAGGGCGGCGCGCCCTTCACCTCGACCGAGCCCGCCCGTGAGGTCGGGTAGACGATGGGGTCAGACCCCGACGAGGTCGACGACGGCGTCCGCCGCAGCACGACCCAACCGACGGCGCCCGCGGCCAACGCCACCGCCACCGCGATCGGCACGAGCTTCCGGCGGGCGCGGGGCGCGGCGGGGATTCAGCCCGCCGCTCGGTAGCGGCCGATGGTGCGGCCGTCCCAGAAAGCCCGCTCCTCATCCATCGGACCGTCCTCCACCCGGGGCGAAGGCCCGAGGATCATGGTCGAGCGGCGGTCGGCGTCGAAGCGGGGCCACCCGCCGAGCTCGGGCGTCGAGGGGTTGCCGGTGCGGGCGAAGGCCAACCATGCGTCCTGCATCTTGGCCGACAACGCCAGCGCATCGGGGCCGCCCCCGGTGAAGAGCTCGACCCCCGGCGTCGTCAGCGTGCCGAAGACGAAGGCGATCTCGAGGGCGTGGCAGGCGCCGAGCACGCCGCCCATGGCCGGCGACCGCCATTCGAACAGGTACTCGTAGGTCGGCGAGCCCGTGGCCGAGTGCGATTCGGCCATGCGCAGCACCGGCAGCCGGAAGACGCGGTCGCTCTCGACGCCGGTCCAGACCTCGAAGGGCGACGTGCCCCAGCCCCGGTCGGCCCGGGCCGCGGTGTAGGCGTCGTAGGCCTCGGCCGCGGCCTTCTCGGAACCGAGGCCCCGGGCCAGGGCCCGGAGGGCGTAGGCCTCGTCGGCCCCGGTGAGCTTGCGGTTGCCGACGGCGAAGTAAGTCATCTCGTCGACGTTGGTGCCGACGAGGATCTCCTTGCCGGCGGCGATCCCGTTGGCGATGGCGTCGAGGGGCGGCTCGGGGAAGAGGTCGCCGTCCACCGACGGGGCGAAGGGCAGGCCGGCGCCGACGTAGGCCGGGGTCATCGCCAGTTGGGTGGCCATGATGGCCTCGACCGGCAGCTTGCGGAGGTCGTCGAACGAGGCCACCCCCGCGTGCTCCACGAAGGTCGACACGTGCTCGGTCGCCACGCTCGCCGGTTGCGCCGCCGGGCCGCCGCTCTGGGCGATGGCCCGCTGGAAGAACGGCTGGGCCGCGGGAGCGCCGAGCAGGGCGCCGACGCTGAAGGCGCCGGCCGACTCGCCGAAGATGGTGACGTTTCCGGGGTCGCCCCCGAAGCCGGCGATGTGGTTGTGTACCCATTCGAGGGCGGCGATCTGGTCGAACAAACCCCAGTTGCCGCCGAGGAACCCGAGGGCGCCGAGGCGGTAGTTGATCGTGACCACGACCACGTCGCCGTTGGCCGCCAACTGGTCGCCGCGGTAGAGCGCGCCGGAACCCGAGCCGGTGACGAAGGCGCCGCCGTGGATCCACACCATCACCGGCCGGCGGGCCTCGGGGTCGGGGCCGGGGGTCCACACGTTGAGGAACAGGCAGTCCTCCGACTGCTCCTCGGGCGCCAGTTGCCCGGCCATCATGCGGCCCGCCGTCGGCTGGGGCGCGATCGGCCCGAAGTGGCCGAGGGGCTCGGCCGCGTCGTCGACCCGCGCCGGCTTGGCGAACCGGCGCTCGCCGGTGGGCGGCTCGGCGTAGCGGATGCCGAGGAACTCCTGGACGCTCATCGTTGCTCCTTGAGGGCCGAGCGCCGGACCTTGCCGGCGTCGTCGCGAACGGGACCGTCGCTGCGGTCGAAACTGCGGGGGATCTTGTAGGACACGAGGCGGTCGGCGAGGAAGCGCCTGAGCTCGTCGTCGGTGACGGGGTCGCCGGGCGCGATCTCGACCACGGCGTGTACCCGCTGGCCGAGGTCGTCGTCGGGCAGGCCGATGACGGCGCAACTGCGTACGGCCGGGTGCTCGTCGAGGGCGGCCTCGACCTCGGCCGGGTAGATGTTGGCCCCGCCCGCGAGTATCAGGTCGGTGCGGCGGTCGGCGAGGTAGAGGAAGCCGTCGGCGTCCATCGAGCCGAGGTCGCCGAGCGACTCCCAACCCTCGTCGTTGCGGCGGGCGTCGGCGCCGAGGTAGCGGTAGGTCTTGGCCTCGGGCGGGCGCATCCAGATCTCGCCGACCTCGCCGGGCGGGCACTCCTTGCCGTCGCCGTCGAGGATCTTCATCGATCCCTCGGCCGGCTTGCCCACCGATCCCTTGTGGGCCATCCAGTCGGCGCCGCTGATGATGGTCACGCCCTGCGCCTCAGTTCCTGCGTAGAGCTCCCAGATGCGCTCGGGGCCCAGCCACTCGATCCACGCTTCCTTCAACCACACCGGGCACGGCGCCGCCAGATGGAGGATGCCCTTGACGGTGGAGAGGTCGCGCTTGGTGCGTTCCTCCTCGGGCAGGCGCCAGATGCGGTGCATCATCGTGGGCACGAGCAGCATCCAGTCGACGCCGTGCTCCTCGATGAGCTCGAGGGCCAGGCTGGCGTCGAACCTCGTCATCACGATGAGGTGCGAGCCCTTGAACAGGCCCGACATGGAGAACATGAAGGGGGCGTTGTGATACAGCGGGCCGGGCACGAGCTGGACGCCGTTGGCCTCCATGCCGAAGGCGCCGGGGCCCTCGGGGTCGGTGGTGCCGGCCTGGCCGGACACGATCACCTTGGGCCGGCCGGTGCTGCCGCCGGACGTCGGGGCCTTGTACGCCGGGGCGGTGCGGTCGGGAAGGATGGGCTCGCTCGACGCGTCCTCGTCGGCGGCGATGGGCTCGGTCACGACCAGCGCCGGCTTGGCCAGGGCGACGATCTCGTCCCGCTCCCGTTGCGGGAGGCGGTACGACACCGGTTGGGGCGTGGCCCCCAGCTTCCACGCGGCGATGGCGGCTTCGTAGAAATCGATGCCGTTGGGCAGCCCGATGGTGACGAAGTCGCCTTCCGTCACCCCGAGGCGCTCGTACGTGCGGGCCAGCTTGTTCGTCCGCGCGTCGAGCTCAGCCCGGGTCACCGTGCGTCCTTCGCACGTGATGGCCGGCCGCTCGGGGTCGCGCTCCGCCAACCACCGGATCGCCGCCCCGATCGGCATCACAGCCATGCCAATGCTCCCTTTTGACAGCCGGATACCGCCAAATTTGGCGGTACCGGGCTGTCAAAACGAGTGGTGGTCAGGCCGTGAACGTGCACCGGCCCTGGTCGAGGACGACATCGCCGTTCTGGGTCTCGGTGGTGAACACGGCCTCGTCGCCTTCGATCCACATCTTCACCGTGAGGGAATCGCCGGGGAAGACGGGCTTGGAGAAGCGGCCTTCCATGGAGCGGAACCTCGCCGGGTCGGACCCGCACAGCTCGTGCAAGAGCGCCCGGCCGGTGAAGCCGTAGGTACAGAGCCCGTGCAGGATCGGCTTGGGGAAGCCGGCCAGCTTGGCGAACTCGGGGTCGGAGTGCAGCGGGTTGCGGTCGCCCGACAAGCGGTAAGTGAGCGCCTGGTCGGGGCGGGTGTCGTAGGTGACCTGGGCGTCGGGCGAGCGGTCGGGCGGCACGTTCTTCGGCCCTGAAGGACCGCGGTCGCCGCCCCAACCGCCTTCGCCCCGAATGAAGATCTGCGACTTCAGGCCGAAGATGGCCTCACCGGTCTCGGCGTCCACCGACTCCGACTCCGACATGACGACCGCCCCCGAGCCCTTGTCGTACACGCCGATGACCCGGCCCCGCGACTTGATCTTCCCCTCGACCGGGATAGGTCGGTGGGAGATCACCGTGCGCCCGCCGTCGACGAGCATGGCCGGGTTGAACGAGCCGATGTTGCGCACGCCCCCGGCCCCGCCCAGGATGACGGCCATCGTCGGCAGCACCTTCTGGGCCACGTCCTTGGAGTTCTCGGTGGTGAACTCGAGCTCCTTGCCGGTGGGGTCGAGCGAACCCGCGCCCACGCCCACGGCGTAGAGCAGCGCGTCCTTCGAGTTCCACGAGCGCTCGGTCCAGTCGCTCCATTCCTCGCTGGCGGCGTCAGGGTTGATCGGCATCGGCTCGGTCCTTCCTATTGCATTCCGGTGACGGGGGCGGCCTGGGCGACCAGCTTGGGGACGATGTCGCCGAGCTCGGCCGGGTCCCAGCGGTCGCCCTTGTCCTCGCTGGGCCCGGGGTTCCAGCCCTCGGCCACGGCGATGCGGCCGCCGGAGACGAGGAAGACCCGCCCGGTGATCTCCTTGGACTGGTCGGAGGCCAACCACACCACCAGCGGGGCGATGTTGTCGGCCGACATCCGGTTGAACTCTTCGGGCTTGAGGTCCTTGGCCCGGGCGGCCATGCCGCCGAGGTTCTCGGTCATGCGGGTGAGGGCGGCGGGGGCGATGGCGTTCACGGTCACGCCGTAGCGGCCGAGCTCACGCGCCGCGATGATCGTGAACGAGGCGATGCCGGCCTTGGCCGCGCCGTAGTTGGTCTGGCCCGGGTTGCCGAAGATGCCCGACGTCGACGACGTGTTGATGATGCGGGCGTCGACCTCCTTGCCCGCCTTCACCTGCTCACGCCAGTACGCCGCGGCCCAACGGGTCGGGGCGAACGTGCCCTTCAAATGCACGTTGATGACCGCGTCCCACTCCTCCTCGGTCATGTTGACGAGCATCCGGTCGCGCAGGATGCCGGCGTTGTTGACCAAGACGTTGAGGTCGCCGAAGGTCTCGATGGCGGTATTGACCAACCGCTGCGCGCCCTCCCAGTCGGAAACGCTGTCGGCGTTGGCCACGGCCTCGCCACCCATGCCCTTGATCTCCTCCACGACCTCCTGGGCCGGCGTGAGGTCGGAGCCGGAACCCTCGACCGAACCACCGACGTCGTTGACGACGACCTTGGCCCCCTGGCGGGCGAACTCGATGGCGTGCCCCCGCCCGATGCCGCGGCCGGCGCCGGTGACGATGACGACCTTGCCGTCGACGATTCCCATTTAGCTCGCTCCTTGTTCGGCTGCAGCCGACCGGTATTGGTCGCGCAGCAGGCGCTTGTAGATCTTGCCGTTGTCCTGCCGGGGCAGGGTGTCGACGAAGTCGACGCTACGCGGGCACTTGAACGACGCCAAGCGGTCCCGGCAAAAAGCCAGTAATTCCGAGGCCAAGGCGGGCGTGGCCTCGACCCCCGGCTGGAGCTCGACCACCGCCTTGACCTCCTCGCCCCACTCGCTGTTGGGAATGCCGATGGTGGCGGCGTCGCCCACCGCCGGGTGCTCGAGGAGGACGGCGTCGACCTCGGCCGGGTAGATGTTGACCCCGCCCGAGATGATGAGGTTGGCGGTGCGGTCGGTGAGGAAGAGGTACCCGTCGTCGTCCATGTACCCCATGTCGCCGAGGGTGAAGTAGTCGCCCCTGAACGTCTTGGCCGTCTTGTCGCTGTCCTTGAAGTACTCGAACCGGGCGCCGGCCGGGGCCTTGATGTAGACGAGGCCGACCTCGCCCCGCGCCACCTCCTCGCCCTCGTCGTCGCCCACCTTGACCTGGCCCTCGACCATGGGCTTGCCGACGGTGCCCGGCTTCGACAGCCAGGTGTTGGAGTCGACGAAGCTGCCCACGCCCTCGGTGGCGGCGTAGTACTCGACCACGACCGGGCCGAGCCATTCGATCAGCGCCTGCTTCACCGGCACCGGGCAGGGCGCGGCGCCGTGCAACACGAAGCGCAGCGTCGAGGTGTCGTACTTGAGGCGCACGTCCTCGGGCAACGACAACAGCCGGTGGAACATCGTCGGCACCATGTGGGTGTGGGTGATCTTGTGCTCGGCGATCAGCCGCAGCGCTTCCTCGGCGTCCCACTTCTCCATCAGCACCACGCCGGTGCCGAACGTCAGCGGCGCCGCCAGCGAGAAGGCCAGCGGGGCCGCGTGATACAGCGGGCCGGTGCACAGGTGGAGGTCGTCACCGCCCTCGACGTAGCCGTAGATGTTGAGGCCGGTGGTGGCGGCCGTCTGGCCCGGCGACCGATAGACGCCCTTGGGCCGGCCGGTCGTGCCCGAGGTGTAGAGCATCGAGCCGCCGAGGGTGGCGTCGTCGATGTCGCTCGGGTCCTCGGCCGCCAGCGCGGCTTCGTAGTCGTCGAACCCGTCGATGGCGCCGCCGACGGCGAGCAACACCTTGCAGTTCGGGGCGGTGGCGGCCGCGCCCTTGGCCATCTCGGCCAGCGAGGCGTCGGCGACCATGGCCTTGGCCTCGCAGTCGTCGACGATGTAGCCGGCCTCGTCGCCGGTCAGGTGCCAGTTGATCGTCGTCACCCGGAACCCGGCCCGCAGGCACGCGGCCCACGTCTCGACGAACGCCGGCCCGTTGGTACACACCAGGGCAACGCCGTCGCCCTCGGTCAGGCCCCGCGCCCGCAACGCCCGCGCCGCCTGGTTGGCCTTGGCGTTGAGCTCGGCGAAGGTGCGGTCGCCGGTGGGCGAGATGATCGCCTTGTGGTCGGGGATCTCGCTCGCCCACCACGACAGGGTCATGCCCTTGGCCGCGAACTCCGCACGGGTCACTTGCTCGGCTCCTTGGGCAGCCCGAGCACCCGCTCGCCGACGATGTTGCGCTGCACCTGGGCGGTGCCGCCCCAGATGGTGACCGAGCGGGTCGACAGGAAGTTCTGCTGCCACTTGTCAGGCGAGTACTCGGCCGGGTCGTCGGTCGGGTTGGTGACCATGGCGTCGGCGCCCTTGATGTTCATGATGATCTCGGCGAAGCGCTGGGCGTACTCCGACCAGAACATCTTGTTGATCGAGGCGCCCGGGCCGGGCTCCTTCTTGGCCACGACCTCGCTCAACGTCTTGAGCCCGTTGAAGCGCATGATCTCGACGTGGGTGAAGGCCCACGCCAGTTGCTGGCGCACGATGGGGTCGTCGGTCTTGCCGTACTTGCGGGTGAGCTCGACGGCGTCCCAGAACTGCTTGGTGTACTGCACGTGCTGGGTGGTGGCGTTGCCGCCCCGCTCGTTGCCGAGAGTCGTCATCGTGACCCGCCACCCGTTGTGCAACCCGCCGATCACGTTGAACAGCGGGGCCTTGGCCTCGGTGATGAACGTCTCGGTGAAGTGGCTGCCGCCGGTCGGCTGCTTGATGGGGCGCAGCTCGAAGCCGTTCGACTCACCGTCCTCGCGGTACATCGGGGTGAGGATGTAGGAGATGCCCTTGTGCTTGGGCGCATCCGGGTCGGTGCGGGCCAGGCAGAACATCATGTTCGCCTGCTGCGCCCCCGAGGTCCACACCTTCTGGCCGGTGATGACGACCTCGTCGCCGTCGACCACGCCCTTGGTCTTGAGGCCGGCGAGGTCGGAGCCGGCGTCGGGCTCGGAGAAGCCTTGGCAGTAGCGGTCGGTCCCGTCGATGATGCGGGGCAGGAAGTAGGCCTTCTGCTCGTCGGTCCCCCACACGATGATCGACGGGCCCACCAGCCACTCGCCCATGCCGCGGGTCACCCGGGGCACGTGGGCCCGGGCGAACTCCTCGTTCATCACCGCCACCTCGATGCCGCTGAGGCCCTTGCCCCCGAACTCCTTGGGCCACGACACGCAGAGGTAGCCGGCGTCGTGGAGCTTCTTCGTCCACTCCTTGATGGCCGGCGTGTTGGCCCCGAAGGCGGCCCGCTCGGCGTCGACGCCGATGAGCTCCTCCGGGCGGTTGGCCTCGAGCCACTGGCGCAGCTCGTCGCGGAACTTCTGGGCCTGCGGCCCCAGGTCGATCTCCATCGGCATCGCTCTACGACTCCTTCGCCGGTTCGAACTGCGGGAGGTTGCGCCCGTCGGAGAGCGGCTCCCAGGTGAGTTGGACGGGTTGCCCGACGGCGACGTCGTCGGCCGGACAGTTGATGACGTTCGACATGATGCGGATGCCTTCGCCCAGCTCGACGAGGGCGACGACGTAGGGCACGCGGTCGGCCATCATCGGGTTGGCCGGCTTGTGCTGGACGGAGGCGGCGTAGACCGTGCCCTTGCCCTCGGACTCACGCCACTCGAGGCCATCGGCGCTGAGGCACTGCGGGCAGACCTCCCTCGGATAGAAGATCGGCGCGTTGCACGGGCCGCACCACTGGATGAGGAAGCGGTGCTCCTTGGTCGCGTCCCAGAACGGCTGGGTGGCGTCGCTGGCCGGCGGTTCGAAGCGGGTGGCGTTGCTCACAGCGTCGCCTCCGTCCCGAGGACGGCGGTCGACATGCACGACAGCACCATGCCCGAGCCGTGGGCCACCGCGACCTCGGCGCCTTCGACCTGCCGCGGGCCGCATTCGCCCCTGAGCTGGCGCACCGCTTCGACCACGAGGAACATGCCGTACATGCCGGGGTGGGTGTAGGAGAGGCCGCCGCCATTGGTGTTCATGGCCAGCGAGCCGCCGGGGCCGAGGCGGCCGTCCTCGGCGAACGGGCCGCCCTCGCCCTTGGCGCAGAAGCCGAGGTCTTCGAGGTGGAGCAGGGCGGTGATGGTGAAGCTGTCGTAACCCATGAGGACGTCGACGTCGCCCGGCTTGACGCCGGCCATCTCGAACGCCTTGGGCCCGCTGATGGCACCGGGCGTGGTGGCCAGGTCGGGCATCTGGCTGATCATCATGTGGGTGTGGGCCGTGGCCGCGCCGAGCACGTAGACCGGCGGCTTCTTCAGGTCTCGGGCCCGCTCGGCGGTGGTGACGATGAAGGCGCCGCCGCCGTCGGTGACGAGGCAGCAGTCGAGGAGGTGCAGCGGGCTGGCGAGCATCGGGCTGGCGAGGACGTCGTCGACGGTGATGGGGTCGCGGTAGCGGGCCCTCGGGTTGAGGGCGGCCCACTCGCGCGTGCTCACCGCGATCTGGGCCAGTTGCTCGGACGTGGTGCCGTACTGCGCCATGTGGCGGCTGGCGGCCAGGGCATAGGCGCCCTTCGGGGCCTGGAGTCCGTAAGGCAGCTCCCACTCGACCATGGGATTGGCGCCGCCCCAGTTGGGCGGGCCGCCCCGTTGGCCGTTGCCCTTCTTGCGATCGGCCCTCGGGGTCTGGGCGAAGACCACGAGGATGCACTCGGCCAGGCCGGCGGCGATCGCCGAGGCCGCGTGTTCCAGGTAGACCTCGAACACCGAGCCGCCGGTCATCGTCGAGTCGGTGAAACGGGCCGTGATGCCGAGGTACTCGGCGAAGGCCAGCGACGACTGGTGGTGGCAGACGCCGTCGATGTCGGCCAGCGTCAGGCCGGCGTCGTCGAGCGCCTCTTTGACCATGGCCGCTTCCAGCGCCCGCCCGGTGAGCTCCAGCTCCCCCGTCGGCGAGGCGGCATCGGCCACGCCCACGACCGCGGCCTGCCCACGTAGTCCAGTCAAGCGTCCCCCTCGAGAAATTGACCGCCGGGTCAATATCTACCGCCAACTAGACCGACCGGTCAAGTATCGCCCTCCTCTCCCGCTTTTGACAGCCGGATCCCGCCGATTTCGGCGGGATCCGGCTGTCAAAACGGTAAGAAGGGCCGGTGCGCAGCCGACGACTCGTTGCCGCCGTG
>JAXDPV010000203.1:0-10144 GCA_034668185.1 Actinomycetota bacterium | reverse complement strand
CGGTAGTCGCCGTGGACGATGGCCGCGCCCTGTTGCTCGGGGATGCGGGCGCTGAGGAGGTCGTGCATCTCGTCGACCAGCGGGACCTCGCGCATCTTCGACTGCTCGAACTGGCCGTACCAGCGCTTGAGCTGGCGGGCGATGTAGCCGTCCTTGCGGCCGAGGTCGCCGAGGCCGACGGCGTCGGGGTCGACGTCGTGGATGGCGACGAGGACGTCGATCAGCGACTTGCCGGTGGCCGCTCGCGTGGGTTCGTCGAGGGCGCTGGCCGCGGTCGCCGAATCCCTGGCGATGACGCCGTCGACGAAGCCCATGACGTAGAAGGGCGCGCCGATGACGTCGTCGTCGGTACACAGGCCGAGGGCGGGGGCGACGGGCACGGGCGTGTCGGCCAGGGCGCTGATGATGCGGTGCTCCCTCCCCATGTCGTGGGCGGTGGCCAGCACATGGCCGAGGGGCGGGCGGCGTAGGACGAAGGCCTGGTCGGCGGCGTCGGTGACCTTGTAGGTGAGGTTCGACCGTCCGCCGGCGATCAGGTCGAAGGCCAGCGGGGCCTTGACCCCGTCGATGTGCTGCTCGAACCAGGTGGTCACCTTGGGAAGGTCGATGCCGTCCATCACGGCTCGTACCGTAGTTGGGTCGGTGAGGGGTACGGTCCTGGGCGTGCGTGACGTCACCGATGCGAGCTTCGAGGCGGATGTGCTGGAGCGGTCCGAGGCCGTTCCCGTCGTGGTCGACCTGTGGGCGCCGTGGTGTGGGCCGTGCAAGACGCTCGGGCCGATCCTGGAGCGGGTGGTTGCGTCGACCGGGGGCGCCGTCGAGCTGGCCAAGATCAACGTCGACGAGAACCCCCGGGCTTCGTCCACGTTCCGGGTGCAGTCGATCCCGGCGGTGTTCGCCCTGCGCGACCGCAAGATCATCGACCAGTTCATCGGCGCCTTGCCCGAGCCCGCGGTGCAGGAGTTCGTCGAGCGGCTGGCGCCTTCGGCCTCGCCGGCCGACAAGCTCGTCGCCCTCGGGACCGAGGACGGGTACCGGGCGGCGTTGGACCTCGAGCCCGACCATCCCGAGGCCATCGTCCGGTTGGCCGAGCTGTTGGTGGGCTCGGGTTCGGACTCTGGGTCGGAGGAGGCGTTGGCGTTGCTGGCCCGCATCCCCGAGACGGCCGAGACCCGGCGGGTGGCGGCGCTGGCCCGCATGGGCGGCGCTGCTGCGGTCCCTGCCGGCGACGAGGTCGACGCCAAGCTCGACGCGTTGCTCGATCGGGTCAAGGACGACGAAGCCGCCCGCCGCGAGTTCTTGGACTTGTTGGAGGTGCTCGGTCCTTCCGATCCCCGGACGATGCGGTACCGCCGGGCCATGACATCGCGCTTGTTCTGAGGCTCGTCTCTCGTCGTTGTCACAGGTGGTGGGTAAGGTGACGTTGGCGTTGTCGTAGTAGCCGCTTCCCCCGGTCGATGTTCGTCTCTTCGTCCTCCGGGAGTTCGCGCCCATGCCCGAGCCCACGCCGTCGGTTTCTCCTTCTTCGACGGCTCTCGATCCGCCGTTGCCGTTGCCGCCGCCGGTTCCGCCGGTCGGCTTGCCATTGGTCGACTTCGGTTCCCTGGTCGCGTCGTGGCGCCAGCGGGTGTCGCCGGTCGCCGGTGCGTTGGGCGCGCTGTTGGCGGTCGTCGTGGTCGGGGCGGTTCTTTGGTTGGCCTACCGGGGTCCGGGCGGCAACGGTTCTCCGGCCGAGGTCTCGTTGCCCCGTGCCGGCTCGGCCGCGGATCCGTCGTCTGCTTCGACGACCGTTGTGCCCGCCGGCGCCGACGCCGCCACCTCCGTCGTCGTCGTTCACGTAGCCGGCGCCGTCGTTCGGCCCGGCGTCTACAAGCTGGCGCCTGCTGCGCGCGTCGCCGACGCCCTCGATGCCGCCGGCGGTCCTGCAGCCGACGCCGACGTCGATGCCGTGAACCTGGCCGCCAAGGTCGAGGACGGCGACCGCGTCTTCGTCCCCCGCAAGGGCGAGAGCCCCGCCCTGGTGATGCCACCCGGTGGTTCGAACGCCGGCTCCGGTTCCGCCGGGCCGGGTTCGGCCGCCGCCGTCGTCGACCTCAACCGGGCCACCGCTGGCGAGCTCGACGCCCTGCCCGGCGTCGGCCCGGCCACCGCGGCCGCCATCGTCAAGTACCGCACCGAGCACGGCCGCTTCCGTTCCGTCGACCAGCTCCTCGACGTCCCCGGCATCGGCCCCTCCAAGCTCGGCACCCTCCGCCCGAAGGTCCGCGTCCGATGACCGGGCCTGTGCCGGTTGGCTCCCGATGAACCGACCTTTCGCCGACGTCGACGTGGTCGTGTTCGCCGCGGTCGTCCTGGCCGGCGCGGCCTTGGCCCGACCGGTCGCCGGCCTCCTCCTGGCCGTCGCCGTGGTGGCGGCCATCGGCAGCCGCAGCCGGGTTGCGGTCTGGCTGGCCGGGGGACTGTTGGCGTCAACCCTCGGCGCCCGGGCGGAACACGGGGTGCAGAGCGCGCCCACCAGCGGCGATGTCTCCGGCGTGGCCACCATCGTGCGCGACCCCGAATGGGTCTACGGCTCCACCAGCCTCGAGCTGCGGTTGGGCGGACGCCGCTACCAGGCGTTCGCCCGCGGCGACCAGGGCGCGCTCATCGACCGGCGGCTGGCGGGCGAGCGCATCGACGTGGGCGGCCGCCTCCGGCCGGTGTCACCGGGCAGCCGTGCCTATCTCGCCCGGCGCCACATCGGCGCCCGCCTCACGATCACGACCGCGCGCCTTCGCTCGGCCGGCGGCCCGGTCACACGGTTCGCCAACCAACTCCGGCGCACGTTGGTGCGGGGTGCATCGTCGCTCGGCCCGCGCCGACCGCTCTTCACCGGCCTCGTCCTCGGCGACGACCGAGAACAGTCGCCGGCCGAGGTCGACGACTTCCGGGCCGCCGGCCTCGGCCACCTGCTCGCGGTCTCGGGGCAGAACGTCGCCTTCGCCCTCGCCGTCGCCGGGCCTTTGCTCCGCCGCCTGCGCTTGAGCCGACGGTTGGTGGCCGGGATCGCGGTCCTCGGCGTGTTCGGCGTGCTCACCCGGTGGGAGCCCTCGGTCCTCCGGGCGGTGGCCATGGCCGCCATCACCGTCGTGGCGACAACCCTGGGCCGCCCGGTCGCATCGCTGCGGGTCATCGCGCTCGCGGTCGGCGTGCTCGTCCTCGTCGATCCGCTCCTCGCCGGCTCGGTCGGCTTCCTCCTCTCGGTCGCGGCCTGCGTCGGCATGGCCGTCCTCGGGCCGCCACTGGTCGACCGCGCCCACCTGCCGGCCCCTCTGGCCGTCACCCTGGCCGCGCAAATCGGCGTGGCACCGATCCTCATCCCCGTCTTCGGCGGCGTCCCCCTCGCCTCGCTCCCCGCCAACCTGCTCGCGGCCCCCGCCGCCGGACCAGTCATGGTCTGGGGGCTCGTCGCCGGCATCCCGGCCGGCCTCGTCGGCCCGCCCGTCGCGACCCTCCTCCACCTCCCGACCCGCCTGCTCCTGTGGTGGATCGCGACCGTCGCCGGCACCGCCGCCCGGCTCCCGCTTCCCGACCTCGACGCCCGCCGCGCCCTCGCCCTTGTCGCGGTCGGACTGGCCTGTGTGGCCGGTCACGCCGTCGCGCATCACCATGCCGGCGAGCGGCGCCGGACGCGGCCAAGGCGGGCGCGCGTCCTCGGCGCGCTGGTCGTGGCCGGGATGGCCGGGGCTCTGGTCACCGTGCCGGTGCCGACCACCCACGCCGAGGCCACCGGCCAACCCGTCGAGCTGGCCAAGGGCATCCACCTCTGGCGGGCCAACGCCGGCGAGGTCCGAGCCACGGTCCTGGTCCTCGACGCCACCGCCGACGACGCCGCCGCCCTGGGGGCGATGAGGCAAGCCCGCCTGCGCCACCTCGACCTCGTGGTCGCCCGGTCGGGCGGTGCCCGGGCGGCCAAGGCCGTCGCCGCCGTACGCCACCGGGCCACCGTCGGGCGGGTCGTGGCGCCCAGAGGTCACCACGTCCCGGCGGCAACCGCCGTCGACCCAGGCCAGCACGTCACCATCGCCCGCGGCCGGGCGAGAACCCACGAAGTGACCGTCGACGTGCTCGACGGCCTCGACGTCCGTGTACGTTCCACCCGTGCGCCTCGCGCTCGGTCCCCGCCGGTACGACCTCACGACTCGCGCCCTCGTGATGGGCATCCTCAATCGAACGACGGATTCGTTCTTCGACAAGGGTGCCTACTTCACGATGGACGCCATGCTGCGGCTGGCCGACGACCACGTCGCCAACGGCGCCGACATCCTCGACGTCGGTGGCGTCAAGGCCGGCCCCGGTCCCGAGGTGACCGAGGACGAGGAGCTCGAACGGGTCGTGCCCGCCATCGAAACGCTGGCGGCCCGATTCGACGTACCCCTCTCCGTGGACACCTGGCGGGCCGGGGTGGCACGCCAGGCGTTTGCCGCAGGTGCAGTCATCGGCAACGACATCAGTGGCTTTGCCGACGACGCCTACCTCCCCGTTGCCGCGGAAGCGGGGGCGTCGGTCGTCGCCACCCATATCCGGCTCCGGCCCCGGGTCCCAGACCCGGAGCCCGAGTACCCCGCGGGAGTCGTGCCGACGGTGCGCGACTTCCTACTTCAGCGCGCCCGCGCTGCGGAACGAGCCGGCATCCCGCCCGAGCGCATCGTCCTCGATGCCGGCCTCGACCTGGGCAAGACGTGGCAGCAGTCCCTCGAATTGCTACGCAGCTCCGAGGACATCGCCATGCTCGGCTACCCGCTCCTCCTGTCGGCGTCGAACAAGACGTTTCTCGGCAAGCTCCTCGACCTCGAGGTCACCGAGCGCCGTGAGGCCTCCCTCGCGGCCACGGCCCTCGGCGTGGCCAACGGGTGCCGGATCGTCAGGGCCCACGACGTCAAGGGCACCAGGCGGGTGTGCGACGTGGTCGCCGCGGTGTTGGAGGCCGCATGACGGCCGCCGCCTACCTCGTGAGGGGCGACGACGCCATCCTGCTGTCCGAGGCGGTCAGGAACCTGGTGCACGAGCTGGTCGGCCAGGGCAACGAGGCCGACGCCGCGCTCGCCGTCGAAGACCTCGACCTCGAGACCGGCGACGACCACAGCGTCGGCGCCCTCATGGACGCCTGCCTCACGCCGCCGTTCTTCACCGATCGCCGCATCGTGATCGGCCGCAACGCCGGAGCCCTCAACACCGACGAAGCCAGCCGCGTCGTCCAGTACCTCGACGATCCCCTCGACACCACCACACTCATCCTCGTGGGCGGCGGGGGAGCGGTGCCGCCCAAGCTGGTGACGGCCGTCAAGAGCAAGGGCGAGCTCAGAGACGCCGCCCTCCCGAGGCAGTCGAGGGAGCGCACGACCTGGCTCGTCGACCGCATCAAGCACTCGGGCATGAAGCTCGACGCCGCCGCCGGGAACCGCCTCGGCCAACACCTCGGAGAGGACCTGAGCCGCCTGCCCGGCATCCTCGAAGTGCTCGAAGCCGCCTACGGCAAGGGCGCCACCGTGACCGAGGACGACCTCGAGCCTTTCCTCGGCGAGGCCGGCGGGGCCGCACCGTGGGACCTGACCGACGCCCTCGACCGGGGCGACGCCGCCGCCGCCCTCGAACACCTCCACCGCCAACTCGAAGCCGGCGACCGCCACCCCCTCGTAGTGATGGCAACCCTCCACCGCCACTACCAGGCGATGCTGCGCCTCGACGGCGCCAACGTCAGGACTGACGCCGAAGCGGCCCAGGTCCTCGGCCTCAAGGGCAGCACGTTCCCGGCCAAGAAAGCCATGAGCCAGGCCCGCAAGCTGGGCTCGCAGAAGGTCAGAAGGGCCATCGCCCTCCTGGCCGAGGCCGACCTCGACCTACGGGGCGCCAAAGCGTGGCCCGACGAGCTGGTCATGGAGATACTCGTCGCCCGGCTTTGCCAGTTGCCTCGCGTCTAGGGTCGCCAACCAATGGCAACGTCGACCAAGTCCACCGCCAAGCCGAAGACCAGGGCCAGGACGAAGATCCCGAAGCCCGCCCTCGCCGTCGAGCGCTTCACCTTGCCCAACGGCCTGCGGGTGGTGCTCGGCCCCGACCGGAGCGCGCCCACCGTCGGCATCACCGTCAACTACGACGTCGGCTTCCGCTCCGAGCCCGAGGGCCGTACCGGCTTCGCCCACCTGTTCGAACACCTCATGTTCCAGGGCTCGGCCAACCTCGAGAAGGGCGAAGCCGACAAGCTCATCGAGGGCAACGGCGGGATCATGAACGGCAGCACCCGCTCCGACTACACCAACTACATCTCGATGCTGCCGGCCAACGCCCTCGACCTCGGCCTCTTCCTCGAAGCCGACCGGATGCGCAGCACCCGCATCGACGAGGACAGCCTCCAGAACCAGATCGACGTGGTCAAGGAAGAGATCAAGGTCAACGTGTTGAACCGCCCGTACGGCGGCTTCCCGTGGATCGACCTCCCGCCGATCATGTTCGAGACCTTCAACAACGCCCACAACGGCTACGGCAGCTTCGTCGACCTCGACTCGGCCACCGTCGACGACGCCAAGGAGTTCTTCAACACCTTCTACGCCCCGGCCAACGCCCAGTTGGCCGTGACCGGCGACTTCGACGTGGCCGCCATCACCAAGATGATCGAGCGCCACTTCGGCGGCATCCCCAAGCGCAAGGCGCCGAAGGTGCCGAACTGCGCCGAACCCTTGCCCAAGGGCGAGCGCCGCCAGCAGAAGACCGACGCCATGGCGCCGATGCCCGCCCTGGCCGCCGGCTACCGGGTGCCCGACCCGATCGGCCGGCTCGACGACTTCCTCGCCGCCATCGTGCTTATCGAGGTGCTGACCGACGGCGAGGCCTCCCGCCTCCATCAGCGGCTGGTGAAGAACGACCGGGTGGCGAGCCACGTCGGCGGCATGGTCGGGACGTTCGGCGATCCCTTCGACGTGCGCGACCCCACGATGCTGCAGGTGCTCGCCTACCACCCGGGAGGCACCGCCGACCAAGTGCTGAAGGCGGTCGACGAGGAGGTCGAGCGCGTCGTGACCGAGGGCGTCGACGCCGAGGAGCTGCACCGGGTGCAGACGAGCCTGGTCTCCGGGCACCTGAAGCGGCTTGACAACCTCCTCCAACGGTCGATGTTCATGGCCACCCTCGAACAGCAACGCCGGCGGGCCGAGCTGGTGAACGAGATCCCCGAGCTCGTCGCTGGCGTCGATGCCGACGCCGTTGTCCACGCGGCCGAGACGTGGATGCGACCGAACAGCCGGGCCGTCCTCGAGGTCGTCCCCGGAGGTGCCAAGTGACCAAGACCAAGGCGCCGCTGACCGGGATGCGCCCCGAGCTGGCCGGCATCCTGCCCGAGGTGCCGCCGCTGAAGGCGATCCGCCTGCCGGCGGTGGAGGAGCGCACGCTGGAGAACGGCCTGCGCGTGCTCGCGGCCAAGCGGTCGGGCGTGCCCCGCCTCGAGGCTCGACTGGTGGTGCCGTCGGCCCGACGGCGCAGCGCGGCCGAGCCGGCGCCGTCGAGGGTGCTGGCCAAGACGCTGCTGGCGGGCACGAGCACGAGGTCGAGCGTCGAGATCGCGCAAGAGCTCCAGCGCATCGGCGGCAGCCTCGACACCGGCGCCGACAGCGAGGAGTACCTCCTCTACGGCTCGTCGCTGGCGGGCGAGGTCCAGAGCTTCCTCGCCCTGCTGGCCGAGATCGTCACCGACGCAACCCACCCCGACGACGAGGTCGAGTTGCAGAAGCAGGTGATGGCCCAGGAGATCACCCTCGCCCGCAGCCAGCCGGCGACGCTGGCGCGAGAAGCGCTGTTCAAGCGCCTCTACGGCGACCATCCCTACGGCCTCGGCCTGCCCTCGCCCGACGAGGTGATGGCCGTGTCGGCCAAGGAGTTGCGCAAGCTCCAGGACAAGCGCCTCCGCCCCGACGGCGGCGTGCTCGTGCTCGTCGGCGACGTGGCCCCCAAGAAGGCCCTCGACCTGGCCGAGGCCGCCCTCGGCGCGTGGGCCGCGGGCACGGGGAAACCCGGCCTGGCCGCGCCGACCGTCCCCGCCCCGACCGCGACCCTGATCGTCGACCGGCCCGGCGCGGTCCAGACCAACGTGCGCATCGGCGGCCCGGCCGTGGCCCACAAGCACCCCGACTACCCGGCGCTGGCCTTGGCCAACCTGGTGTTCGGCGGCTACTTCGTCTCGCGACTGGTCGACAACATCAGGGAGCGGCGGGGCTACACCTACTCGCCCGGCAGCGGCGTGCAGCAGAACCGCCAGGCCTCGCTGTTCTTCATCCAGGCCGACGTGGGCACCGACGTCACCGGCCCGGCCGTGGTCGAGACCCGTTACGAACTCAACCGTATGCTCGCCGGCCCCATCGACGAGGCCGAGCTGGTGTCGGCCAAGCGGTACCTCTCGGGGACGATGTCGATGGCCATCCAGACCCAGTCGGGCCTGGCCGCCCAGTTGGCCAACCTGGCGACCAACGACCTCCCCGTCGAGCACCTGCGCGACTACCCGGCCGCGGTGGAAGCGCTGAGCGAGGGCGACGTCATCGCCGCCGCCCGCAAGTACCTCGACCCCCGCAAGCTCCACACGGTGATGGTGGGCGACGCCGCCGCCATCAAGGACGCGGTCGCCGCCTTCGACGACGTGGAGGTCGAAGCTGCCGCCGGATGACGGCGACGGCGGCGGGGGCCGGCCGTTCGACCTGCTGCGGGCGCTTGCCATCCAAGAGGTCGAGGTCGCGCCGGGCCTCCACCACATCGAGGCCTACACCGCGGGCGGCCTGCTCACGCTCCTGTGGCACGGCGACCGCGACGCCGAGCGCGTCGTGCTCATGGGCGGCGGGGCCATGGGAGGGATGTTGGGCCCGGCCGACGGCGCCTACCACGACCTCGGCCAGAGGTTCGCCGCCGAGCACGGCATCGGCACCATCAGGGTCGGCTACCGCCAGCCCAACAACCTCCCCGAGTGCATCCTCGACATGGCCGGCGCCGCCGACCTGGCCGCCCGGGCGGGGGCCGAGCGTTTCGTCACCGTGGGCCACTCCTTCGGTGGGGCGGTGGCGATCGGTGCGGCCATCGCCCTGCCCGCCCACGTCGTCGGCGTCGTCACCCTGTCGACGCAGTCGGCCGGTTGCGAGAACGCCGGCGAGCTCTACGGCAAGCCAATGCTCCTGATCCACGGCGACCGCGACGAGATCCTGCCGGTGATGTGCAGCGAGGTGGTCAACGAGCTGGCCGGCGGCCGAGGCGAGCTGGTCGTGTACCCGGGCGCGGGCCACCTGTTGACCCAGGTGGGCCGGGAGCTGCGGGAGAAGCTGCTCGAGTGGATCCCGGCGGTGCTGGCCGGAACCGCCGGCGGGACTACGAGCCCGACGAGGTAAGCGCGGCCAGGCGCTTCATCAGGCGGCTCTTGCGCCGGGCGGCCTGGTTCTTGTGGATGATGCCCTTCGACGCCGCCTTGTCGAGCCGCTTGATGGCGACCTGGGCCGCATCCCCGGCGTTCTCGGCGCCGGCGGCACCAAGGGCGACGGCAGACTTCACGCGCGTCTTGATCTCCGACTTCACCGCCTTGTTGCGGAGCCGACGGACTTCGTTCTGCTTGTTGCGCTTTATCTGCGACTTGATGTTCGCCACGAGGAGGAAACGCTACCAGGCATCCGGGTACCTTCTCCACCTCGTGACCCCACAGCCCCGTATCGCCATCGCCCCGCAGCCCGCAGCCGGCTGGATCGGGCAGGCCGTGGTCGACGGGGGCGGCCAGGTCACGTCCATTGCCGAGGCCGAAGCCCTGGTCTGGACCTCGCCGAGGGGTGCCGACGACCTCGTCGCCCTGCTGGCCGGGGCGCCCCAGATCGAATGGGTCCAGTTGCCCTGGGCCGGCGTCGAGGACTTCGCCGCCCTCGGCATCTTCGCCCCCGCCGGCCCCGCCGAGCGCCGCTGGACCTGCGGCAAGGGCGTCTACGCCGAGCCCGTGGCCGAGCACGCCCTCGCCCTCGGCCTCGCCGGCCTCCGTGACTTCCCCGAGCGGGTCCGGGCCACGAGTTGGGGACGCCAGACCGGCCGCAGCCTCTACGACGCCCGCGTCACCATCGTCGGCGGCGGCGGCATCACCGAGGCGCTGCTCGAC
>JAXDPV010000202.1:0-7161 GCA_034668185.1 Actinomycetota bacterium | reverse complement strand
GCCTGGGCGGCACCTCACTGTGCGAAAGCGAGGGAGGGGTGGGGTTTAGTAGTCCTCCATGCCCCCGCCGCCCATGCCGGCGCCGGCGGATTCCTCGGGCTTGTCGACGATGACGGCCTCGGTGGTGAGGAACAGGGCCGCGATCGAGGCCGCGTTCTGCAGGGCAGAACGGGTGACCTTGGCCGCGTCCGGCACCTTGTCGGTGAGGTCTTCGTAGACGTCGGTGGCGGCGTTGTAGCCGAACCCGCCCTCGAGCTCCTTGACCTTCTCGACGATGACGCCGCCCTCGAGGCCGGCGTTGACCGCGATCTGGCGCAGCGGCTCCTCGACGGCCTTGGCCACGATGCGGGCACCGGTGGCCTCGTCGCCGTCGAGCTTCTCGATGCGGGTGAGGATGGCCGCCTGCGAACGCAGCAGGGCCACGCCACCGCCGGGCACGACGCCCTCCTCGACCGCAGCCTTGGCCGTCGAGACCGCATCCTCGATGCGGTGCTTGACTTCCTTGAGCTCGACCTCGGTGGCGGCGCCGACCTTCAGCACCGCCACGCCGCCCGACAGCTTGGCCAACCGCTCCTGCAGCTTCTCGCGGTCGTAGTCGGAGTCGGTGTTCTCGATCTCGGCCTTGATCTGGTTGATGCGGCCCTTGATCTCGTCCTCGGCGCCGCCGCCCTCGACGATCGTCGTCTCGTCCTTGGTCACGACCACCTTGCGGGCCGAACCCAAGAGCTCGATCGAGATCGACTCGAGCTTCAGGCCGACCTCCTCGGAGACGACCTGGCCGCCGGTGAGGATGGCCATGTCCTGGAGCATCGCCTTGCGGCGCTCGCCGAAGCCGGGCGCCTTGACGGCCACCGACTTGAACGTGCCCCTGATCTTGTTGACGACCAGGGTGGCCAGGGCCTCGCCCTCGACGTCCTCGGCCACGATCACCAGCGGGCGCCCGCCCTGCATGACCTTCTCCAACACGGGAAGCAGGTCACGAACGGCAGAGATCTTGGAAGCGACCAGGAGGATGTAGGGATCCTCCAGCACGGCCTCCATGCGCTCGGGGTCGGTCACGAAGTAGGGCGAGATGTAGCCCTTGTCGAAGCGCATGCCCTCGACCAGCTCGATGTCCATGCCGAAGGTGTTGGACTCCTCGACGGTGATGACGCCGTCCTTGCCGACCTTGTCCATGGCCTCGGCGATGAGCTCACCGATCTCGGTGTCGTTGTTGGCCGAGATGGAAGCGACCGAAGCGATCTGCTCCTTGGAGGTGATCTCCTTGGAGAGCTGGCGCAAGTTCTCGACGGCAGCCTCGACGGCGAACTCGATGCCCCGCTTGAGCGACATCGGGTTGGCCCCGGCGGCCACGTTCTTCAGGCCCTCGCGCACCATGGCCCAGGCCAGGACGGTGGCGGTGGTCGTGCCGTCGCCGGCGACGTCGTCGGTCTTCTTGGCGACCTCCTTGACCAGCTCGGCCCCGATCTTCTCGTACGGGTCCTCGAGGTCGATCTCCTTGGCGACGGAAACGCCGTCCTTGGTGATGGTGGGGGCGCCCCACTTCTTCTCGAGCACCACGTTGCGGCCCTTGGGGCCGAGGGTGACGCGTACGGCATCTGCGAGCTGGTTCATCCCAGCTTCCAGCGACCGCCGTGCCGTCTCGTCGAACGAAATCAGCTTGGCCATGGGCGGGGTCCTCCGTTGGATTCCAGTTAGCACTCAGGCGTGTTGACTGCTAAAGGATTGCACCCGGTTAGCAGTCTCCGCAAGTGAGTGCTAGCGGGACAACGTGCGCCCGGCCAGCCGGCTCTTGTTGAAGGCGGCCTCGAGACGGTCGAGGAGCTCGGCCTTCTGCAGCTCGAGGGTCCGCCTGGCCTCGAGGTCGTCCTCGGAGGAGGACAGGAGGAACTTGACCTGCCGGACCAGCTCCTCGGGGTCGAAGGGCTTGGTCAGGTACTCGTCCGCGCCCAGCTCCCAGCCCTTGAGGTGGTCACGCTCCTCGGTCTTGCAGGTGAGCACCACCACCCGGGTGTGGAGCCCCACGTGTTGGGCCCGCATCCCCCGCAGCACGCCGAAGCCGTCGAGGCCGGGCATCATCACGTCCAGGACCATGGCGTCGGGCTCGTGGTCCTCCAGGGCGGCGAGGGCCTCGGCCCCGTCGGCTGCCTGGCGGACGGTGAAGCCCGAATCCTCCAGGGCGAAGGCCACCAGCATCCGGATGTCGGGATCGTCGTCGACGACGAGGACTTCGGCCATGGGTATCTATCGACCACGGACAGTGATAGCCAAAGGCCCAGTTTTCCGCCTACCAGACGGACTAGCCCCCGGCCACCGCCGGGATGATCGAGATCGTGGTCCCGGCCTCGACCGGCGTGCCGGCACCGTCGAGGAAGCGGATGTCCTCGTCGGCCACGAACACGTTCACGAAGCGGCGGATCTTGCCGGCCTCGTCGAACAGGCGTTCCCCGATGCCGGGGTGGGCGGCGTCGAGGGCCTTGAGGGCCTCGCCCACGGTCGAGCCGTCGACGGCCACCTCGCCGGCCCCGGCGGTGAGGGTGCGGAGCTGGGTGGGGATGCGGATGGTCGGCACGGTGACGTTCCTACTCCTCGAAGGACACCGCGGCCTCGAAGGCCGCAAGCGTCGGGGCGATGGTGGCGGTGGGGCCGACGACCGAGGCCACGGCGTCGATCGTCTTCAGCCCGTTGCCGGTGACGTAGGCGACGACCCGCTCGTCGCGCCGCACCACGCCGGAGGCGGCCAGCTTGGCCAGGGTGGCGATGGTGACCCCGCCGGCGGTCTCGGCGAAGATGCCCTCGGTGCGGGCCAGCAGGCGGATGCCCTCGACGATCTCGCCGTCGGTCACCGACGCGATCTCGCCCCCGGTGTTGCGGACCACGTCCAACGCGTAGAACCCGTCGGCCGGGTTCCCGATGGCCAGCGACTTGGCGATGGTGTCGGGCCGCTGCGGCCTGATGACGTCGGTGCCCTCGGCGAAGGCGGTGGCCACCGGCGAGCACCCGAGGGCCTGGGCCCCCGACACCCGCACGTGGGGCGGCTCGTCGCCGTCGAGCAGGCCGACCTTGTGCAACTCGGCGAAACCCTTGTGGATCTTGGTGAGCTGGCTGCCCGAGGCGATGGGCACGACCACGTGGTCGGGCGCCTGCCAGCCGAGCTGCTCGGCCGTCTCGAAGGCCAGGGTCTTGGAACCCTCGGCGTAGTACGTGCGCACGTTCACGTTGACGAAGGCCCACGACGGGTGCTCGCTGGTCAGTTCGGCGCACAGCCGGTTGACGTCGTCGTAGGAACCCTCGACGGCCACCAGCGTGCCCCCGTAGACCGCGGTGTTGATGATCTTGGCCGCCTCGAGGTTCGAGGGGATGAAGACGATCGACTCCATGCCCGCCCGGGCGGCGTGGGCCGCGACCGAGTTGGCCAGGTTGCCGGTCGAGGCGCAGGCCGCCACCTTGAAGCCGAGCTGGCGGGCCTTGGTCAGCGCGACCGACACCACCCGGTCCTTGAACGAGCCCGTGGGGTTGACGGTGTCGTTCTTGATCCAGAGCTCGCCCAGGCCGAGCTCGGCGGCCAGGCGGTCGGCCCGCACCAGCGGGGTGAAGCCGGCACCCAGGTCGATGGGGTTCTCGGAGGAGGCCGGCAGCAGGTCGGCGTAGCGCCAGATCGTGGTCGGGCCGGCGGCGATCTTCTCCCGGCTGATCGACGCCTTGATGGCCTCGTAGTCGTAGGCCACCTCGAGCGGGCCGAAGCAGAACTCACAGACGTGGAGCGCCTCGACCGGGTAAGCGCGCGAACACTCCCGGCAGCGCAACGATTCGACGAACGACACTGCTTCCTCCATCGTTCCGAGCTTTGGCACCTGGTCACCCGCAGGAGATGACTGGTTGTCGCAGCTTCGTCGGGCTCGGTCCCTCGGCTGCTCTGGATGAACGTCCTCCATCGTACGAGAGAATGGCGGCAATGCTCCAACCGGTTGTCTCCGTCGTCGTGCCCGCCCGAAACGAGGCCCCCACCGTCGGGGCCATCGTCGAAGCCCTGGTCGCGGCCGCACCCCGCATCGCCGAGGTGGTCGTGGTCGACGACGGCTCCGAGGACGACACCGCGGCCGTGGCCGGGGCCGCCGGCGCCCGGGTGGTCCGGGCCACGTCGGGCCCGGGCAAGGGGCAGGCCATGCGCCAGGGGCTGATGGAGGCCACCGGCGAGCTGATCGTCTTCTGCGACGCCGACCTGGTCGACTTCTGTGCCGCCTATGCCACCGACCTGGTCGACGCCCTCCTCGCCCATCCCCAGGCCAAGCTGGCCAAGGCCCGCTACCACCGCACCGGCACCGGTGGCAGGGTCAACGAGCTCGTGGCCCGGCCGGCACTCGAGCTCCTCCACCCCGGGCTGGCCCACATCGCCCAGCCCCTCGGCGGCGAGTACGCGGCCTGGCGCGAGGTCTTCGAGGCGGTCACCTTCGTCGACGGTTACGGCGTCGACCTCGGCCTGCTGCTCGACATCGCCGAGCGCTTCGGCATCGAGGCCATCGTCGAGGTCGACCTCGGCGTGCGCACCCACCGCAACCGCACCCTCCACGAGCTCAGGCCCCAGGCCCGCGAGGTCCTCTCCGTCGCCCTCGACCGCGCCAACCGTTAGACGACGTCCTCGACCAAGCCTGGCCCGGTGCCGGCGTCGGCCGGTTCCATGGGCTCGCCCAGCACGTAGACCCGCCACAGGTGGCCGAGCAGGATCTTCAGCACCGCGGTCACAGGGACGGCCAGCAACAGCCCGAAGAAGCCGCCGAGGCTGCCGCCCGCGACCAAGCCGAGGATCACCACCACCGGGTGGAGCTGCACCGTGCGCTGCATCACCTGCGGGGTGATGAAATGGTTGTCGATCTGCTGCACGCCGACCATCACCGCCACCACGAGCAGCGCCTTCACCGGGCTGCCGGTGGTGAGGGCGATCGTCACGCCGGGCACGCCGCCGACCCATGGGCCCACCAACGGGATGATGTTGAAGACGCCGGCGATCATGCCGACGAGGAACCAGAACTTGAGGCCGATGGCGCCGAGGCCGATCGAGCACAGCACCCCGACGATGGCGGCCACGAGCAACTGACCACGGAAGAACCCACCGATGGCGCGGTTCAGCCGGTGGCCGAGCAACAACACCTCGTCCTTCGCTCCTGGGGGAATGAGCGACTCGGCCGTGCGCCGCAAGTGGGGCACGTCGACCAGCAGGTAGAAGGCGATGATCGGCCCGAGCACGAGGATCAACAGCACGTGGGCGATCTCGGTGCCGACCTTGCGCAGCCGCTTCAACTGGTCCTGGAACGAGGTGCCCTTGGTCGACACCGAGTTCTCCAGGTCGGTGCGGGTGAACTCGAACACCGTGCCCGTCGACTGGGTGGCGCGGTCGTCGATCCAGCGTTCGACCCGCGCCTTGATCGTCGGGAAGTCCTTCGACAGGTCGTCGACCTGGTTGGCGGCGATCGGTGCCAGCAGCACGACCGAGCCCGAGATCACGGCCAGCACGCCGAGGTAGGCGAGGCCCGCGCCGGCCGCCCGCGGGATGCCGCGGTGCTGCAGCCGGGTGACGATCGGGTTCAGCAGGAAGACGATGGCCCCGGCCAGCACCAGGGGTGGGAAGATGACCTGTAGCTGATCGGCGACCACGCCGACGATCACCAGCACGGCGGTGATGCCGACGATGGCCCATGCGACCTGGCCGGCCTGGCGGACGTTGGTCAGCACGCGCCGACGTTATCCATCGCCCGGCGACAAGTGGCGCCGCACGACCGCTTCGATGCAACCGGTGGGGTCGTCGTGGGCCGCGTCGGTGCCGAACTCCTCGACCAACGACACCACGCTGACGCCACCGCCCGGCGTTTCCAGGTCGTCGAGGACTTCTCCGGCGATGACGAGGACGGGCACGCCGGCCGCGGCCGCCAGCTCGAGCACGCCACCGACGGCCTTGCCGGCGAAGCTCTGCTCGTCGAGGAAGCCTTCGCCGGTGACGACGAGGTCGGCCGACTCGACGCGGGCGGCGAGGTCGATGGCCTCGGCCACCACGTCGAAGCCGGGCACGAGCGACGCGCCGACGGCGGCCAACCCACCGGCGAGCCCGCCGGCCGCGCCCGAGCCCGGGATGTCACGGACGTCGACGCCGTAGGTGTCCTCGTAGAGCTGGGCCAGCCGTTCGAGTCGCCGGGTGAGGAGCTCGACCTGCTTGGCGGTAGCGCCCTTCTGGCCGGCGAAGACCCGGGCGGCGTCGACGAAGCGGGTGGTGACGTCGCAGGCCACGACCAGCTCGACGCCGCTGAGGCGTGCTCTCGGTTCCAACGCCTCGATGCACGCCTGGCCGCCGTCGGTCGTGGCCGAACCGCCCGCGCCGACGACGACCTTCCTCGCGCCCTGGGCCACCGCCGCCATGATCAGTTGGCCGACGCCCGAGGTCGTGGCCCGCAGCGGGTCGTTCCACTCGGCCCCGCCGACGAGGTCGAGCCCGGCCGCCCTGGCCATCTCGACCACCGCCGTCGGCCGGCGGCCGTCCTGCAAACGCCACTCGGCGTCGACGACCTCGCCGAGCGGACCTTGCACCCTCGTGACGCGCGGGCTGCCGCCCAGGGCGTCGAGTATCCCCTCGCCGCCGTCGGCCACCGGCGCCCGGTCGCAGGTCCACCCGGCGTCCGTGGCCGCCTTGGCCACGGCCCGCGTCACCTCGTCGGCGGTGGCCGTGCCCCGGAACTTGTCCGGGGCGGCGAGGACCTTGGGCACGCCGGGTATGGTGCCCCACCGTGGAAGCCGGCCGCGCCCTGGTCGTCGTCTCCAACCGTGGCCCGCTGAACTTCGCCATGGAAGGCGACGCCGTCGTGACGAAGAAGGCGGCCGGTGGCTTGGTCGCCGCGCTCCTGCCCGCGCTCGACGGAACCGGCGCGCTCTGGATCGCCGGAGCGATCAGCGAGGCCGACCGGCGGGCGGCTTCGGAGGGGCCGGCGTCGGTCGACGGCGCCACCGTGCAACTCCTCGAGATCGACGAGCACGAGTACCGCTCGTACTACGACGTCATCGCCAACTCGACCCTCTGGTACCTGCACCACGGGTTGTTCGACCGGCCCCGCCGGCCGGTGTTCGACCGGCGGTGGCGGGCCGCGTGGGACGGCTTCCGTTCGGTGAACGAGCAGT
>JAXDPV010000201.1:0-13649 GCA_034668185.1 Actinomycetota bacterium | reverse complement strand
GGCAGCGAACCTTGGGGGTGGCACGGCCTTGGTCGTGCAGGCCAGCCGCCGGTGTGAGCAGCAGCACTCAGTACTCACGTCGGAGGAGACGGAATGGCCATCGCAATCGAAGCTCCCCGGTCCTGGGACGCGCACCTTGCCTGGCGGCAAGAGTCCGCGTGCCGCGACCTGGATCCGAACCTGTTCTTTCCTGTCGGTGTGACCGGTCCCGCCGTGGACCAGATCGCCACCGCCAAGGAGATCTGTTCGGGCTGCCCGGTCCGCACCGAGTGCCTCGACTTCGCCATCACCTCGAACCAGGAGTTCGGCGTGTGGGGCGGGACGTCCGAGGACGAGCGACGGGTCCTGCGCCGGCAGTGGCGGGCGCGCCTCCGGGCCCAGCGCCGCACCATCGTCGCCTCCTAGAACTCCTCCAGCGCCACCGGCGGGTTCGCCTTCGAGGTGGCGATCACCACGGTCGCGGCCAGGATGCCGGCCCCGCCCAGCACCTGGACGGCGGTGATCGGCTCGTGGAGGATCAGCGCCCCGAGGACGACGGCCGACAGCGCCTCCAACGTCATCACCACCGCGGTCCGGGTCGCGCCCAGGCGCTTCAGCGCGGCGAACAGCAGGGCGAAGGCGACCGCGGTGGCCAGCCCGTTGGCCAGCATCAACCACCAGTCGGGGCCCGGGTTCCGCAAGCCGCCGGTGACCAGGCCCTGGGTGCCGAGCGACAACGCCGCCCCGAACGCAACCCACGCACCGGTCACCAACGCCTCGGTGCGCACCACCGCACGCGCGCTGGCCAGCAGGTAGACCGAGAACGTCGTGGCCGAGCCGAGGGCGAAAGCGACCCCGGCGGCGGTGATCTCGACGTCGGCGCCGGCGGCGATCACCACCACGGTTCCCGCCACCGACAAGGCCATGGCGCCGAACAGGCGGGGGCTGCCCCGCACCCGGCCGGTGGCGAGTTCGAGCACGGTCACGATCGCCGGGTAGACGTAGAAGATCAGCGCCACCGCCGCGGCCGTGCCCCGCTCGACGGCCGAGTAGAAGAGCGACGACTCGACGGCGTAGCCCACCATCCCGAGGAGCAACGCCCGGAGCCGCTCGCCCCGCTCGGGCAGCAACGGCCGGCGCATCACCGTGAGCAGGCCGAAGAGGGCGACGGCCGACACCGAGAACCGCACGCTCAACGTGGCCTGCGGGCCGAACCCGTGCTGGGCCAACGTGCGGTTGCAGATGACCGTCAAGCCGTAGGAGAAGGCTGCACCGGCGGCCAAGAGGGCGCCGGCCCGGTCACTTCGAATAGAGGGCCTCGATCTCGTCGGCGTACTTGGCGTTGATGCCGCGCCGCTTGAGCTTCATCGTCGGCGTCAGCTCCTCGGAGTCGGGGAGCCACTCGTGGCCGAGCAGCTTGAACCGCTTGACCTGCTCGACCTGGCTGAAGCGGTCGTTGGCCTCCTTCACCCCGGCCTCGACCTCGGCGATGACCTCGGGGTGCTCGGCCAGCTCGGCCAGCGAGGTCGACTCGATGCCGTGGGCCTTGGCCCAGCCGGGCGCGACGTCGGGGTCGAGCACCAGCAGCGCCGACATGAACGGCCGCTTGTCGCCGATGACCGCGGTCTGTCCGACGAGGGCGATCGACTTGAGGGCGGCTTCGAGGTTGGCCGGCGAGATGTTCTTGCCGCCGGCGGTAATGATCAGCTCCTTCTTGCGGTCGACGATGCGGAGGTAGCCCTCGTCGTCGAACTCGCCGATGTCGCCGGTGTGCAGCCACCCGTCGGTGTCGAGGGCCTCTGCGGTCTTGGCCGGGTCGTCGAGGTAGCCCTCGAAGACGTTGCCGCCGCGGGCGACGACCTCGCCGTCGTCGGCCAGCTTCACCTCGACGCCGGGCAGGGCCCGACCGACGTACCCAGGCTTGACCCGGTTGGCCTCCCACGTGAGCGGGCCGGTGTTCTCCGACATGCCGTAGATCTCCGACAGCGGCACGCCGATGGCCCTGAACCACTCGACGAGATCGACCGCGATCGGGGCCGCGCCGGTGATGGCGAAGCGCATCTCGTCGAGGCCGAGCAGGGCCCGCACCGGGGCGAAGGCGATGGCGTCGAGGAACTCGAGGGTGGACCGCTCGTCGTCGGTGAGGGCGGCGTCGCCGTCGAGCGTCCGCTTGGCCACCAGCGGGGCCGCGGCCTCGACGGCCTCGTCGAACTTCTGTTTCTTGTCGGGGTCGGCGGCCAGCGCGGCCTCGACGCCGGCGGCGAGCTTCTCCCAGATGCGGGGCACGCCGAAGCCGACGTTGGGATGGACGTCGCGCAGGTACCCTCCGAGCTGGCCGGGGTCGGGGCACGACGTGACCTCGTAGGCCGAGAGGATGCCGGCGTAGTGGCTCGTCATGCGCTCGGCGATGTGGGCCATCGGGAGGTACGACACCAGCCGCATCCCGACGAGGTCGGCCCGCTCGACCTCGAAGCCCCGCAGCAACGACTCGGCCGTCCACACCACGTTGTAGTGGGTGATCATCACGCCCTTGGGCGGCCCGGTGGTGCCCGAGGTGTAGATGAGGGTCGCCAGGTCGCCGGGCTCGGCGATGGCGGCGGCGGTGGCCAGGTCGACAGGCGGCTCGTCGCCGTCGAGGAGGTCGGCCACGAAGACCACGTGCTCGAGGTCGGGGAGGTCGGCGCGCACGGCGTCGAAGCGTTGGCGGAAGCCGTCGTCCTCGACGATGGCGACCTTGGCCCGGGCGTGGGAGACGAGGTACTTCACCTGGTCGGGGGCCGACGAGCTGTAGATCGAGAACGGCGTGGCCCCGAGCAGCAGCACGGCCACGTCGGCCACGTGGAAGTCGGCCACGTTGCGCAGCATCAGCGCGACCCGGTCGCCCCGGCCCACGCCTTTGGCCGCCAGCCCGGCCGCCACCCGGCAGGCCCGGTCGGCGTACTCCCGCCACGTCCACTCACCCCAGGTGCCGTCGAGCTCCCGCCACCGCAGCGCCACCTTGTCGCCGTGGTCGGCCACCGTCTGGGCGAAGGCGCTGGTCACGGTGGCACCCCGCACCGCCTGGTCGATCTCGGCCCGCTGTTCCCCCGCAGTCGGCATGGCGTCAGCCTACGTGTCGCGAAGATTTTTTAAAGTTGACCTGTCAGGTCGGGTATTGTGTGGACCATGACGATCCGCTTGGGCGACGAAGCGCCCGACTTCACCGCCGACACCACCGAGGGCACGATCAACTTCCACGAGTACCTCGGGGACGGGTGGGGCGTGCTGTTCTCCCACCCGAAGGACTTCACCCCGGTGTGCACCACCGAGCTCGGCGCCGTCGCCAAGCTCAAGCCCGAGTTCGACAAGCGCAACACCAAGGTCATCGCGGTGTCGGTCGACGACGTCGACTCCCACAAGCGCTGGCTCAAGGACATCGAGGAGGTCGGCGGCACCGCGATCAACTACCCGATCATCGGCGACCCCGACAAGAAGGTCTCCGACCTCTACGGGATGATCCACCCGAACGCCAACGACACCCTCACGGTGCGGTCGGTGTTCGTCATCGGCCCCGACAAGAAGGTGAAGCTCACCATCACCTACCCGGCGTCGACCGGCCGCAACTTCGCCGAGATCCTCCGGGTCATCGACTCCCTCCAGCTCACGGCCAAGTACCAGGTGGCGACCCCCGCCGACTGGCAGGACGGCCAGGACGTCATCATCGTCCCGGCGGTGTCCGACGAGGACGCCAAGGAGAAGTTCCCCAAGGGCTTCGACGCCAAGAAGCCCTACCTGCGGGTCACGCCCCAACCCAACAAGTAGCGCCCCCAGCCGCTACTCGAGCTAGCCGGTGCCTTCCTCCGTCCGATGGAGGAGGAAGGTGCCGGTCGCTCGGCTCACGAGGTTGCCGTCGCCGTCGTGGCACGTGGCCTCGGCGAAAGCGACCTGCTTGGCCAGGCGGGTGACCTCGCCCCGCACCACGAACTCGCCCCCGAGGTTGGCCGCCCGGAGGTACGCGCCCTGCAGGTCGATGGTGGACCGCGTGCGGTCGCGGCCGGTGAGGGCGCCGTTGATGGCGAAGTTCATGGCGGCATCCAGGAGGATGTCGTGGACCCCGGCCTGCACGTACCCGTGGGGGTTGCAGGCCAGCTCGGTCGGCACCCAGGTGCAGGTCGCCCACGGCGGTTGGCCGTCGCCGTCGTAGCCGTCGAAGGTGCCGCCGATGGCGGCGATGATCGGCATACCGCCGTCGCCCAACCAGCGGTCCATGTCCTTACTCATGCATTGAACCTCAAGGTGAATCGGGCCCCGCCACCGGGGGCATCGTCGACGTCGACCACGGCATCGAGCGAGGCCGCGAGCTGGCGGACCACGGGAAGCCCGAGGCCCATTCCCGCGCCGGTGTGGTTGCCGCGGAAGAACCGCTGGAAGATACGCGCCCGGTCGGCGTCGGCGACACCCGGGCCGTGGTCGCGCACCGTGAGGACCAGCCGGCCGTCGTCGTCCCTCGTGCCGCTGACCACGGCGTCGCCGCCGTACTTCAGTGCGTTGTCGATGAGCTGGTTGACGACGTGCCTGAGGATGACGGGGTCGCTGACGAGGGTGGTGCCCTCGGCGCAGTCGACGACGACGCGCGACGCGTCGATCGAGAGGTGGCGGGCGTCGTTGAGCAGCGCGCACAGGTCGATGTCCTCGGGCTCGACCCTCGTCATGCCGGCGTCGAGGCTGGTGACGGTGAGGATCTCCTCGATCAGCATCTGCAGCCGGGTCACCGATGTCTTGATGCGCTGGAGGACCTCCTCTTGCTGGTCGTCGCTGAGCGAGTCCCGCAAGGTGAGGAGGGTGTCGGTGAAGCCGCCCATCACCGTGAGCGGCGTGCGCAGCTCGTGCGAGATGCGGGCGATGAAGTCGGCCTTCATCCGTTCGAGCTCGAGGATCTCCTCGCGGCGGCGTGCGCTCTCGATGGCCCCCGCGACCTGGGTCGCGAGGCCCTCCATCACGGCCACGTCGTCGTCGTCGAAGGCATCGACGGCGTCGGAGTCGACCTGCATGGCGCCGATGGTCGAGCCCATCACGACCAGCGGCACGGCCAGGTAACTGTGGATGCGGGCGTTCGAGCCCTTGGCCGCCAGCTTCGGGTCGACGCGGTCGTCGTGCCTGAGGTCGGGGGAGTAGACGGTGGTGCCGGTCGAGATCACCCGGCCCGACAGGCCGGTGCCGACGGGCACCCGGGCGGCCAGGATCTCGGCGCTGACCTCGGGGTCGGTGGCGGCGATGTAGACGCCCCGGTCGTCGACGAGCTGGATCGAGCCGCCCTTGAAGTCGACCAGGCTCCGCATACCCGCCAGCACCGTCTGGAGGACGCCTTTGAGCTCGAGGGCGGGGCCGATGTCGCGAGCGACGCGCCCCAAGAGGGCCTGCAACTCGACCAGGCGGACCATGCGCTCCTCGGCCGAGCCGGCCCGCCGCCTCGTGGGCATCGCCGGACATGCTTGCACGTTGGGCGATCGGACGAGGGCGGCGGTAGGGTTCGCGCCGTCTCGTCCACTTTGCAAGGAGCAAACATGACCAACGCCGTCATCGTCGACGCTGTCCGCACCGGTGGCGGCCGCGGCAAGAAGGACAGCGGCAAGCTCTCGAACTGGCACCCGGTCGACCTGGCCGCCGAGGTGCTCAAGGCGCTGGCCGAGCGCAACTCGCTCGATCCCTCGTTGATCGACGACGTCGTCATGGGTTGCGTGATGCAGGTCGGCGAGCAGGGGCTGAACGTGGGGCGCAACGCCGTGCTCGCCGCCGGGTTCCCCGAGTCGGTGCCGGCCACCACGGTCGACCGCCAGTGCGGTTCGTCGCAGCAGTCGGCCCACTTCGCGGCCCAGGGCGTGATCGCCGGCGCCTACGACGTGGTGATCGCCGCCGGCGTCGAGGTCATGAGCCGGGTGCCGATGGGCGCCTCGCTCGGCGTGGCCGGTATGCCGTTCGGTCCTGCGGTGGGTCGCCGGTATGCCGGCGTCGGCGGGTTGGTGCCCCAGGGCATCTCGGCCGAGATGATCGCCGACAAGTGGGGGCTGTCCCGTGACGACCTCGACGCCTTCTCGGTCGAATCGCACAAGCGGGCGGCCCGGGCCCGGGAGGAAGGGCGCTTCTCCAACGAGATCGTGCCGGTTCGGGTCAAGGACGCGGCCGGCAACGAGACCGACGAGGTCTTCGACTACGACGAGGGCATCAGGCCCGACTCCTCGATGGAGACGCTGGGCAAGCTCAAGCCGGCGTTCAAGCCCGACGGCAAGGTGACCGCGGGCAACTCTTCGCAGATCACCGACGGGGCGTCGGCCGTGCTGATCATGTCGGAGGAGAAGGCGGCGTCGTTGGGGCTGAAGCCCCGGGCCCGCTTCCACACCTTCGCCCTGGCCGGCGTCGACCCGGTGACGATGTTGACGGGGCCGATCCCGGCGACGGCCAAGGTGCTGGAGCGGTCGGGGTTGTCGCTCGGCGACATCGACCTCATCGAGATCAACGAGGCGTTCGCCTCGGTCGTGCTCGCGTGGGAGAAGGAGTTCTCGCCCGACATGACCAAGGTCAACGTCAACGGAGGGGCCATTGCGTTGGGTCACCCGCTGGGCGGGTCCGGCACCAAGCTGATGGCCACGCTGTTGAACGAGCTCGAGCGTACGGGCGGGCGCTACGGCCTGCAGACGATGTGCGAGGGCGGCGGTCTGGCCAACGCCACCATCATCGAGCGCTTGTAGGCCTGGCGCGGTTGCCGGTCGTCGTCAAGCTCCTGCTCGGGCTTGCCTTCGCCTACGTCTTCATCCGGGCGGGGGTCTGGATGCTTCGGGGGTTGGCCAACCCCTTGCCTCCACCCCCGCCGTCGGGCGAGCTGCGGCGGGTCAACCTTCGCTACCGGTGCTCCATGTGCGGGGTCGAGATGCGGATGACGGCCGCGCCCGACGAGGACCCGCCGCCGCCCCGGCACTGCCAGGAGGACATGGACCTGGTGGCGGCGCCAATCGACTAGCGGGGTTGTCCCCAGGTTGTGGACAACTTGGGGAGAATTGCACTCGTGTAACTTTGGTCACACGATGTTCACCTGCGGCGTCAGCGCCAGCGGGTGGCCACGATGAAGCCGGCGGTGATCAGGCCCAAACCGCCCAAGAGGTACACGTTGCTCGGGTCCGGACCTGGCAACAGGTTGAGGTAGTTGCACACGATCGTCAGCATCCCCCCGATGAGCAGGATGCCCATGAAGATCGGCACAAGGGGCGAGCTGACCTTGTACTCCTGCGGGACCGGCGGGGTGTAGCGGCCGGTCGTCGGCATGTGGGCGCCGGCGCCAGCGCCGCCGCCTTTCGGCGTGACCCGCCCGGCCGAACCGCCCGCCGGCCGTCGCTCCTTCTTCTTCTCCGGCACGGCTCGTGATGGTAGCCCCCGGTCCTGGTGGCGCGCCGACGTTGGAGGAATCTCGGGCGCCCCCCTGGGTGGGGGCTTATCACGCGGGTGTGACAAGACCTCCGCTTTCGGTCACGAGCGCGCGCCCTGGCGCGCGTTCGTGACCGAAAGCGGGCGAAGATGGCGGGTGTGAGGGCTCGGGGGTCGCCGGTGATGTTGGCGGCGGCGCTGGTGATGGCGTTCCTGGCCGTGGCCGCGATCCAGTCGTCGAGGCCGGCCGACCCGTCGGCCCGGCTGCCGAGGCGGTACCGGTTGGCCGACCTCATCCAGCAGCAGCAGACGTCGGCGGCGGCGTTGCGCCAGCAGGTGGCCCAACTCCGGGCCGAGGTCGACGCCGAGCGGGGCGCCAGCGCGACCAGGACGGGCGGCACGCAGCAGCAACAAGAGCTCACCAAGGAACGATCGGCCCAGGTCGGCCTCGTGCCCGTCGAGGGACCCGGGCTCAAGGTCACGCTCAACGACTCCAGCCTCGACCAGCCGCCGGCCGGGGCCAACGTCAACGACCTCGTCATCCACTCCCAAGACGTGCAAGCGGTGGTCAACGCCCTGTGGCGGGCCGGCGCCGAAGCCATGGCCATCAACGGCCAGCGCCTGGTCAGCACCAGCGCCGTCCTCTGCGTCGGCAACACCCTCCTCCTCAACGGCACCGTCCACTCGCCGCCCTACGTGGTGTCGGCAGTGGGCGCGGCGAAAGACCGGTTCGACGCCGACCGCCTGGTCAAACGGCTCAAGAGCGACGCCTCGACCTTCGACCTCACCTTCTCGATCGAGCGGGCCACCGCGCTGTCGCTCCCCGCCTACCGGGGATCAACCCAACTGACGTACGCCAAGCCCGCCCAATAGAGTCGGCGTCATGGCCGCCCGGGTTGTCGTCATCGACAACTACGACTCCTTCACCTACAACCTCGTCCAGTACCTCGGTGAGTTGGGCGCGGAGCCGATCGTCCACCGCCACGACGCCGTCACCGTCGACGAGGTCGAACGCCTCGAGCCCGACGCCATCCTCGTCTCGCCCGGCCCGGGCCGACCCGACGACGCCGGCATCAGCAACGAAGTGATCGAACGACTCGGCCCCCGCATCCCCACGTTCGGCGTGTGCCTCGGCCACCAGTGCATCGGCCAGGTGTTCGGCGGCAACATCGTGCGGGCGGAACGGGTCATGCACGGCAAGACCTCGTGGATTCGCCACCAGAACGAAGGCGTGATGGCCGGCCTGGCCAACCCCTTCGAGGCCACCCGCTACCACTCGCTGATCGTCGACCGGGCCACGCTGCCCGACGTCCTCGAGGTCACGGCCGAGACCGAGGACGGCGTGATCATGGGCCTGCGCCATCGCCAGCACCCGATCGAGGGCGTGCAGTTCCACCCGGAATCGATCCTCACGTCGGTCGGCAAAGAGCTGCTGGCGAACTTCCTCGGAGCCGTGCCCGCCAGGGGCTAAGGAGCGGTGGTGGTCGACCCGCCGCCGGCCTTGCCGATGCGGACGATGACGATCGTCCCCTTGTCGACCTTGGCCCCGCCGCCCGGGTTCTGGGCCACGACCTTGCCGTCCTCCGACGAGTTGGCCGGCGCGGTGGCGCCCTCCCGGTAGACGAGCCCGGCGGCCTCGATGTCGGCCCTGGCCTGGTCGGCGGTCTTGCCGAGGACGTTGGGCACGGTCACCTGCTCGGCGCCCGACGACACCACGATCGTGACCGTCGAACCCTCCTCGGCCTTGCTGTTGGCCGGGGGATCGGTGCGGATGACCTTGCCGGAGTCGACCGTGGACGACGACTCCTGGGTCGTCTTCGTCTTGAACCCGGCCTGGCCGAGCTCGTTGGCGGCGTCGGCCGCGTCCTTGCCGGTCTCGTCGGGCACCGACTTCTGGTTCTTGCCGGTGGAGACGACCACGTCGACGTTGCTGCCCTTGGCCACCTCGGTCGCCGGCAACGGGCTCTGGGAGATGACCTGGTCGGCCGGGATCTTGGGGTCGGTCTGCTCCTTGACCACCAGGTTGAGGCCGGCCCCGTCGGCGATCTGGGTGGCGTCGTTGATCTTCTTGCCGACGAGGTTGGGCACCTTCACCTTCTCGGCCGCGGCCGCAACCTTGAGCGTCACCGTGGCCGACTTGTCGACGACCTTGCCGGCCAGTGGGTCCTGGCCCACGACCTGTCCCGCGGGCGCCGGGTCCTGGACGACGTCCTGTTGGACGTCGAGGCCCAACGCCTTGAGCTCGGCGGTGGCCTGGTCGGCGGTGCTGCCGATCACCATCGGCATCGTCACCCGCTTGGGCGACTTGGTCCCGATGATGCCGGCTTCCCGGCCGAAGAGGTAGAGCAGGCCGCCGAGCACGGCCAACATCACCAGCAGCAGGACGACGAACCCGCCGGTGCCCCGCTTCTGCGGAGGCGTCGGACCCCCGCCGCCCACCCGGGTGCGCTCCACGACCTGGGTCGCGTCGTACGCCGGGACGGCGACGGTGGCGTCGCTCGCGGCCACCGGCACGGCCACCGTCGGGTTGGCCAGCACCATCCGCCCCTGGCGGAAGCGGAGCAGGTCCTGGCGGAGCTCGTCGGCGCTGGTGTAACGGTCGTTGGGGTTCTTGGCCATGGCCTGGAGGACGACGGCTTCGAAGGCCTCGGGCACGTCGTGGTTCACGTCGCCCGGCGGGACGGGCTGCTCCCGCACGTGCTTGTAGGCGATGGCCATGGGGTTGTCGCCGCTGAACGGCGGCCGCCCGGCCACCATCTCGTAGAGCACGACGCCGAGGCTGTAGATGTCGCTGCGGGGGTCGACGCGGTGGCCCTGGGCCTGCTCGGGCGAGAAGTAGGTGGCCGTGCCCATGACCGCGCCGGTCTGGGTCAGGTCCTGGTCGCTGTTGGCCGCCCGGGCGATGCCGAAGTCGGTGACCTTCACCTGGCCGTTGGGGCTGATGAGGACGTTGCCCGGCTTCACGTCGCGGTGGACGACGCCGCTGCGGTGGGCGAAGGCGAGGGCGGCGGCCACGTCGGCGCCGATCTCGGCGGCCCGCACCGCCATCAACGGCCCCTCGCGCCTGATCATCTGGCCGAGGGTGCGCCCCTCGACGTACTCCATGACGATGAAGTACGTGCCTTCCTCTTCGCCCCAGTCGTAGATGCTGACGATGTTCGGGTGGCTGAGGTTGGCCGCGGCCTGGGCCTCACGCCGGAAACGCTCGACGAAGTTGCGGTCGGTCGAGAGCTCGGGGAAGAGGACTTTGAGGGCGACCGGGCGGTCGAGCATGAGGTCGTGGGCGAGGTAGACCTCGGCCATTCCGCCCCGCGCGATGTGACGATTGATCTCGTACCGCCCGCTGAACACCTGCTGCGACTGTTGCGACATGGCTCTCCAAGCCTAGGCGGGTTGGGTTGTTCGACCTGGGCAGCGCGACGAGCGCTACAAGCCGAGCGCGGCCTTCATCACCGCGCCGGCGATCGGGGCCGCCACCCGGCCGCCGGTGGCTTCGCTGACCTCGGGTTGGCTCTCGACGATGACGGCCACCGCGACCTTGCGGTTGTTGCCCTCGGCGAAACCGATGAACCACGCGTGGGCGTTGTCGCCCACCGTTTGGGCCGTGCCCGTTTTGCCCCCCACGGTCGCGCCCGCGAACTGGGCCCTGGTGCCGGTGCCTCGGGCCACGACGTTGAGCATGAGGTCGCGGAGCTGGGCCGCGACCTCGGGCGTGGTCGCCTGCTTCCACGCGCCGGGCTCGTAGGTGCGCACGACGTTGCCGTCGCTGTCCTTCACCTGGGCCATGACGTGGGGCTTCATCACGGTGCCGCCGTTGGCCACCGCGCCCGCGACCATCGCCATCTGCAGCGGCGTGGCCCGCACGTTCTGCTGGCCGATGGCCGACTTGGCCAGCGCGGGCTCGTCCCGCTCGAACTCCTTGGGCTCGGGGAAGCGGGCGGCCGCGGGCGCGGGCAGGTCGAGGGGCGGGCGCTCGTTGAAGCCGAAGTCGGTCGCTTCGGCCGACAGCGCTTCCGGCCCCAGGTCGAGGCCCATCTGGGCGAAGCCGGTGTTGCACGACACCCGCAAGAGGTCGGGCAGCGTCCCGCCGCAGGTGCCGCCGCCGAAGTTGGGGAGGTTGGTGTTGGTGCGGGGGAGGTCGAGTTCCTTGAGCGGGGGGTAGACCTTGGTCGCCAGCTCGGGCTTGCGTTCGAGGGCGGCGGCGGCGGTGACGACCTTGAAGGTCGAGCCCGGGGGATAGGTCTCGCGGTAGGCGCGGGCGAGCAGCGGCTTGTTGGTATCGGCCACCGCCGCGTTGTACGCCGCCTGCACCGCCTTGGCGTCGTGGCCGGCGAGGGCGTTGGGGTCGAACGAGGGGTAGCTCCAGAAGGCCAGCACCGCCCCGGTCGAGGGGTCGAGGGCGACGATGGCGCCCTTGCGCTGGCCGAGCTGGTCGCGGGCGACGGCCTGCAGGTTCTTGTCGACGGTGAGGGTGACGTCGCCGGTGACCGTTCGGTCGACGAGCACGTCCTTCAAGTTGCGGATGCCGAGGTTCCGGCCCGCGAGCTCGCCGGTGTAGGTGCGCTCGATGCCGGTGGCCCCGTAGGTGAAGGAGAAGAAGCCGGTGAGCTGGCCGAACAGGTCGCCCTCGGGGTACTGGCGCTGGCGCTCGAAGGCGTCGCCCGACGGCACCGATCGGGCCAGCACGGTGCCGTCGGCGGCGAGGATCTGTCCCCTGGCCCTGCTGAAGTCGCGGACCGCCACCCGGGTGTTGCGGGGGTCGTTGGCCAGCTTGTGGGCGTCGACCACCTGCAGCAGGTTGAGCTTGACGAACAGCGCGAGGAACAGCGCCATCAACACGATGCCCACCTTGCGGATCTGGCCGGTCATGTGGGCGTTTGTCGGCGCGGCCGGCGCTCGACCGAGTCGCTCGAGATGCGCAGGAGGAGGGCGAGCAGGACGTAGTTGGCCAGCAGCGACGAGCCGCCGTAGGAGACGAACGGCAAGGTGATGCCGGTGAGGGGCACGAGGTCGGTGACCCCGCCGATGATGATGAACGTCTGCACGCCGAGGCTGACGGTGAGGCCGGTGGCCAGCAGCTTCTCGAAGTCGCTGCGGGCCTGGATGGCGATGCGGAGGCCGGTGCCGACCATGAGGACGAAGGCGGTGAGGATGGCCACGGTGCCGACCAGGCCGAGCTCCTCGCCGACGGCGGCGAAGATGAAGTCGGTGGCCACGGCCGGGATCTTGGTCGGCGAGCCCAGGCCGAGGCCGGTGCCGGCCACGCCGCCCGAGCCGAAGGCGAACAGGGCCTGCACGAGCTGGTAGCCCTTGTTGCCGGCGTCGGCGAACGGGTGGAGCCAGATCTCGACCCGGGTCTGGACGTGGGCGAACGACCGGAAGGCGAACACCACGCCGGCGCCGAAGAGGCCCGTGCCGAGGACGAGGTAGATGCCCCTCGCGGTGGCGACCCACAACATCGACACGAACAGGGCGAAGAACAGCATCGACGAGCCCAGGTCCTTCTCGAAGATCATGACGACCAGCGAGAAGCCCCACGCCGCCAGGACGGGCCCGAGGAACTTGGGGTCGGGGAGGTTGATCGGGCCGAGGCGCCGGGTGAAGGTCTGCAGCAGCTCGCGCTTCTCGACGAGGTAACCGGCGAAGAAGATGGCGAGCAGCAGCTTGGCCACTTCGCCCGGCTGGAACGTGGCCGGGCCGAACCTGATCCAGATGCGGGAGCCGTTGATGTTGCGGCCGATGCCGGGCAGCAGCGGGAGGAGTAGGAGGCCGACGCCGAGGAAGGCGAAGGTGTAGCGGTACTGCTCGAGGTCTCTCGCTCGTTTCAGCAGGGCGAGGGTGGCGACGAAGGCGCCGACCGCGACCGCGGTCCACAGCGCTTGCAGGGCGGCGAGGTCGGTGTTGAGGCGGGCGATGAAGACGTAGCCGAGGCCGTTGAGGAGGCCGGCCATCGGGAGCAGGACGCCGTCGGCGTTGGGGGCGAACCTTCTCGTGGCCAGGTGGGCGGCGGCGAGGAGGCCGAGGATGATCAACAGGAACGGGACCAGGTTGGCCGGCAGCGACGCCGTCTTGCCCAGGCCGGCGAGGGCGTACCCGCCGACGGTGACGAGGGCGGCGAGGACGATCAGGCCGAGCTCGGTCGTCCGCCGGGCGGCCCGGGGGGCGGTGGCCATCAGGGGGCGGTGGTGGTGGGTGGCGCCGGTGCGGTCGTGGTCGTGGTCGTCGTCGTCGTGGTCGGCGACAGGTTGGCCACGTAGCGGCGGGCTTCGTCGAGG
>JAXDPV010000200.1:0-4299 GCA_034668185.1 Actinomycetota bacterium | reverse complement strand
CAGGTGATCGGCGGCGCCGGCAACGACAACCTCACCGGCTCGGCCAACGAAAACCAGATCGAGGGCAACGGCGGCAACGACGTGATCCACGGCCTGGCCAGCGGCGACTGGCTCAGCGGTGGCGCCGGGAACGACACCATTGACGGCGGCGCTGACGGCGACGAACTCGACGGTGGCGACGGCAACGACGTCCTCACCGACGACGACGGCTCCGACTATCTCGCCGGCGGCAAGGGCGACGACACCCTCACCTCCGGTGCGGGTAACGACTATCTCGCCGGGAGCGAGGGCAACGACACCCTCGACGGTGGCGACGGCCAGGACAACCTGACCGGTGGCGCCGGCGACGACAACCTCAAGGGCGGTCTCGGCAACGACACCCTCGATGGCGACGGCAGCTACGACCTGAAGACATCCGGCCAAGACGGCGGCCCTGCCGCCGACTTCGTCGACATCACCAATACCGGCCAGCCGGGGGTTTCGGGCGACGACGAGTGCAGCGGTGGTATCCCGCTGGGCTTCTCGTTCAACTACTTCGGCAACACCTACAACAACGTGTTCATGAGCTCGAACGGTGCCCTCGCCTTCCCCGACAGCAACGGGAACGAGCCCTACAACTGCACCGACTACCCCACGGGTTCCGACAACGCCATCTACGGCTACGGCTTCGACTGGACCGTGGATCCGCTCGACTGCAACTTCAGTGGCGCCCCCACCGATGCCCAGCTCGAGAACCACGACCCGGTCAACACCGGCTGCCTCACCCGCACCCAGACCACCGGCACCGCCCCCAACCGGGTGTTCACCGCCATGTGGAAGAACGTGCCGGCGTGCTGTGCCGAACCCAACAACGGCATGGCCACGTTCGAGATCAAGCTGTTCGAGAGCAGTGGCAACATCGAGGTCCACTACCTCAACGCCTTCACCAACCCCAGCTACGACGACGCCTTCGCCGGCATCATCGACCAGTACGGCAACGACTACGTCACGTACTTCGACGTCAACCAAGACGACAACCCGAACGGGGTCAGGGGCCAGGTCAACACCGCCGTCCGCTACTTCCAGACCGGCGGCAACGACGTCCTCGAGGGTGGGCTCGGTGACGACAACGAGAACGGTGGTGCCGGTAACGACACCTTCCTCCAGAAGGGCAACTCGCCGGACGGGGCCGATGTCCTGACCGGTGGGTCCGGCGTCGACACCGCCGACTACTCCAACCGGACGGCATCCGTCACCGTGACCCTCGACGACGTGGCCAACGACGGCGAGACCGACGAAGGTGACAACGTCACCTCCACCGTCGAGAACGTCTTCGGTGGCTCGGCCAACGACTCGTTGACCGGCAGTGCAGCCAACAACGAGCTGCGCGGCAACGCCGGCAACGACACGCTGAGCGCCCTCGGCGGGGACGACCTCCTCGTCGGTGGTGCCGGGGCCGACAACATGTCCGGTGGTGCTGGCGACGACACCGCGACCGGCGTGGAATGCAACGTCGACACCGTGGGCAGCGACATCGAGCACGTCGACAACACCTGCGGGGCAACCCCGCCGGTGACGCCGCCCGTGACTCCGCCGGTGACCCCGCCCGCAGGCCCGACGATGACCGGTGGCTACCGCATGGTGGCGGCTGACGGTGGCGTCTTCACCTTCGGCGACCGGACGTTCGAGGGTTCCCTCGGCAACCTCCGGTTGAACAAGCCGATCGTCGGTGGCGCCACCAACGTCGCCACCCAGAAGGGCTACTGGATGGTCGCCTCCGACGGTGGCGTGTTCACCTTCGGCGACGCCCAGTTCTTCGGGTCGCTGTCGGGCACCACGCTGACCAACCCGATCGTCGAGATCGAGCCCACGCCCTCGGGCAAGGGGTACTTCCTCGTGGACAGCGCCGGCCGGGTCTACCCGTTCGGTGACGCCCCGACGAACATCCCCGACGCCCGGTCGATCAAGCTCAACCAGTCGATCATCGGCATGTCGGTGACGCCGAGCGGCAAGGGCTACTACCTCGTCGCCTCCGACGGTGGCATCTTCACCTTCGGTGACGCCGCCTTCTACGGCTCGACCGGAGCCCTGAAGCTCAACTCGCCGATCATCGACCTGGCGGTGACGCCGAGCGGTGCCGGGTACTACTTGCTCGGGGCCGACGGCGGCATCTTCACCTTCGGTGACGCCGACTTCAAGGGCTCGACCGGCAACATCAAGCTGAACAAGCCGGCGGTGGCCATGCTGATCGCGCCCAACGGCGCCGGGTACTGGATCTTCGCTTCCGACGGTGGCGTGTTCACCTTCGGGTCGATCCCGTACTTCGGTTCCATGGGCGACGTGAAGCTCAACTCGCCGGTCCTGGACGCCATCTCCTAAGCGTCCTGGAAGCATCGGATGTGCTGAGGGCCCCGCTCCGGCGGGGCCCTCGGCATGTCCCGGCCCATTCCGTGGGGAGGAACCAAACCATGCAGCAGCGAGAGCACCTCCACGGTGACCTGCACGCCGGCGGCATCACCATCCGCCAGTACGAGGCGGGCGACGAGTTCGCCATCGCCGCCGCCCTGGACGAGGAGTTCCAGGTCGGGCGCACCGTCGACGACTGGCGGTGGCGGTTCCTCGAAGAGCCCTACGACCGGGCCATGGCGGCGGTGATGGTGGCCGACGGGGCCATCGTCGGCCACGTGGCCAGCAGCCAGTACCCGGTGTGGATCGACGGCCACCGCCGGTGGATGGGCCAGGGCGGCGACCTGGTGCTGAAGAAGGAGTACCGCCACCGCGGCATCCTCGAGTTGTTGGAGGAGCTGCGGGTCATCTACCGCTACGACACCGACGTGTCGATGTCGTTCCCGGTCGATCGGGTGGTCGAGATCTACCGCAAGCGGTACCCCGACATCGTCACCTCGCGACTGCCGCAATGGGTGCGGTGGCGATCGGCGGAAGCCGTGGCCGCGGCCGCCGGCCGGGACGTCCCCCGCGTGGTCCATCCCCTGGCCGACGCCGCCCTGGCTGCGGCCAGGTACGCCGCCCGCCGCCCGGCCGGCGGAAGAACCATCGCCGTGTGCCCGGAAGCGGGCAACGAGTTCGACGACCTGGCCGAACGGTCGACGAGGTTCGCCCCCTGCATCCGGGTGCGTGATCGCGAGTATGTCCAATGGCGGTGGTTCGACGTGCCCGGCGGCCGATGGACGGTGGCGGCGGCGCACGAAGGCGACCGGCTCACGGGATGGGTCGCCTACGGCGTGTCGCACTTCGACGCGCCAGGCCGGGGCCACGTGGCCGATCTACTCGCCGGCGACCACGGCACGACCAGGGCCCTGCTGGCCTTCGCCGCCGACGCCCTCGAGGCCGACGGCAAGGTCGAGGTCGCCTTCGACTGCCTCGACCCGAGGCCCTGGTCACGATCGGCGTATTACCGGGCCGGCTTCGTGCCCCGCGGCCAAGGGCCGAACATCATGATCCGCCGCACCGCCGACGACATCAGTCACCGCGCCCGCGACCTCGACAACTGGTACCTCACCATCGGCGACTCCGACCTGGCTTAGCGGGTGGCCCGGATGGCCTGCAGCTCCTGGCGGGCGTCCTCGCTCCCCGGGTTGGCCCGCAAGGCGAGCACGAACTGCTTCTCGGCCTCGTCCCGCTGTCCGGCTTCGGCGTACCCGCGGCCGAGGAGGAGGTGGCCCTTCTCGTAGTTGACCATCACGTTGAGGTTGGGGAAGTAGCGGCTGCGGCGGCCGCCGTCGTACACGCCGTCCCGCCGATACGCCGCGGTGGGGGCGGGGACCGGTAGCGCGTTCTGGCCCCGCACCTGGAGGCCGCTGCCGTCGGTGACCTCGGAGGCCAGGCCCATGGGGCGCAGGCCGAGCGAGCCTTGCAGGCCCCCGGCCGTCCCGGCGTCGAGGTACACCGGGCGTTTGCCCCGCACCTGGCGGACCAGGTCCACGGCCCGCTCGACGGTCCCGCCGTCGAACGTCAACGATGGTTGGCCGAGCCGGCTCCGCAACTCGTCCTGGTACCAGGGCCGGAAGAGCCCCTTGGCGTTGACCACGACGATGTCGGTGCGCTCGTGCTCGGCGAGCTGGCGGTGTTGGAAGGGGAAGGCCTGCTCGGTACCCCACACCAGGAGCACCGACCGCGCCGGGATGGCCGACCACACGTTGGTGACGTAGTCGTCGGCGTAGCTCGGCCCTCGGTGGTTGGCCGGCCGCCAATGGGCGAGGGCCGACGGCACCACCAGGGTGAGGGCCAACAACACGCCCCCGGCCAGGGCCAGGTCGGCCCCGCTGGCGATCGCCGCGGGCCGGCGGCGGCGATCGGCCC
>JAXDPV010000199.1:0-32849 GCA_034668185.1 Actinomycetota bacterium | reverse complement strand
ATGTACGTCGACGATCCCGTGCGCGTCCTGCGGCGCATGGGCGGAGCCGTCCGTCCCGCGGGCTGGGTCGTGGCCCAGGAGCCGATCACGTCGGCCGGACGCATCGGGGGTGTGCCCTTCTCGATGCCCGACGCCCGCCATCCCGACGTGGGCGCGCTGCTGCCGGCGATGGTGCGGTCCGCCGGTCTCGACATCGTGGACGCCTGGGCCGAGGCGCCCGCCGGGGCCGGGCCCGGTCCGGTGGCCGACTACGTCGAGGTGCTGACCGAGGTCTCGCCCGGCGACGACCCGGTGGTGCTGCCGCCCTTGGTCACGGTGGTGGCCCGGCCCCGTTCGATGTGAGTTTTCCGGCCCGGCGTCGGTAGCCTCTCGGGCCATGACGTCGCCCGCCGCCCCCGACTTGGCCGCTGCCGCTTCCGCCGTCGATGTCACCTCGAAGGCGCTCGACACCGCCACCCGCCACCTGGCCGCGACCGGCGGCATCGAGGCCCACCAGGCGGTGATCTACGACCTGGCCCACGCGGCCGCGGCGGTGGCCAATGCCCGCTCGGTCCTCGACTACGGCAACAAGGGAGACGTCGAGGCCCGCATCGCTTGCGCCGCGGTGGCCGACGCCGTCTACGACGTGGCCGTGCGGGTGTTGGGGCGCGAGTCGGAGTGGGGGTTGGCCGTCGGTGCGTTCGACGGGGCCATGGACGTGGTGCGTTCGTACCGTGACCCCGCGTTCCTGGCTTCGTTGGCCGGCGAGCAGGGGCCGCGCCATCTGGATGCCGACTTCGAGATGGTGCAGGACACCTTCCGCCGCTTCGCCGAATCGAAGATCAAGCCGGTGGCCGAGCACATCCACCGCACCAACGCCGACATCCCCGAGGACGTGATCTCGGGGCTGGCCGAGCTCGGGACGTTCGGGTTGTCGGCCCCCGAGGAGTACGGCGGGTTCGCCACCGGCGGCGAGGGCGAATACCTGGCCATGGTGGTCGCAACCGAGGAGCTTTCCCGTGGCTCGTTGGGTGCGGGCGGCTCGTTGATCACGCGGCCCGAGATCCTCACTCGGGCGTTGGTCAACGGCGGGACCGAAGCGCAGAAGCAGGAATGGCTGCCGAAGTTGGCGTCGGGCGAGATCATGGCCGCGGTTGCGGTGACCGAGCCCGACTTCGGTTCCGACGTGGCCGGCATCAAGGTGACCGCGACTCCGACCGCCGATGGTTCCGGGTGGGCCGTCAACGGCGTGAAGACGTGGTGCACGTTCGCGGCCCGGGCCGATGTGTTGATGCTGCTGGCCCGCACCGACCCCGACCGTTCTGCGAAGCACCGTGGGCTCTCGCTGTTCGTGGTGCCCAAGCCCCGGGGTGAGGGGCACGGCTTCGAGTTCGTGCAGGACGGCGGGGGCAAGATGGAGGGGCGGGCCATCGACACCATCGGGTATCGGGGTATGCACTCCTACGAGGTCGCCTTCGACAACTGGGTCGTGCCCGCGGCCAACCTCATCGGCGGCGAGGCCGGGCTCGGTCGGGGGTTCTACCTGCAGATGCAAGGCTTCGAGAACGGGCGCCTGCAGACGGCCGCCCGTGCCGTCGGGCTGATGCAGGCGGCCTACGAGGCGGCCTACGACTATGCCGCCAACCGGGTGGTGTTCGGTTCTCCGGTGCTCGATTACCAGCTCACCCAGGTGAAGCTGGCCCGCATGGCCGTGGTCATCCAGTCGGCCCGCCAGTTCATGTACGAGGTCGGGCGCTTGATGGCCAAGGGCGAGGGGGCGATGGAGGCCTCGATGGTGAAGGCCTACGTCTGCCGTGCCGCCGAGTGGGTCACCCGCGAGGCCCTCCAGATCCACGGCGGCATGGGCTACGCCGAGGAGTTCCCGGTGTCGCGCTACTTCGTCGATGCCCGGGTGTTGTCGATCTTCGAGGGCGCCGACGAGACCTTGGCGTTGAGCGTCATCGCCCGCCGCTTGCTGGAGCGGGCCGCGGCCTCGGCCTAACCGGGTTTGGTGGCCAGGTCGGCGAGTATGCGGCCGATGAGCGGGGTGAACTTGAAGCCGTGGCCGGAGCAGGGTGAGCCGATGACGAGGCGGCCGTGGCGTTCGAGGACGAAGGCGCCGTCGGGGGTCGACGTATAGAGGCACGTGAGCTCGGTGACCGGCGTGGGGTCGAGCCCGGGGAGGCGCTCGGTGACGTAGCGGATGACGCGCTGGCGACCGATCTCGTCGACCACGAACGAGCGGTCGTCGGGGTCGGTCTCAGGGCCGGCGTGGTCTTCGGCGACCTTGATGCCCTCGCCCGGCGTCTCCAACCCGTAGACGAGGGCCTGTTCGTCGCCCCGATGGTGGATGAAGCTCGGCCAGGCGACGTCGTCGTCGAGGGGCGGGAAGTGGAACGTCTGCTCCCTCGTCACCCTCAGGGGCGGGAGGGTGGCGTCGGCGCCCGAGCCGGCCACGAGGTCGGCCAGCCAGGCGCCGGCGGTGACGACGATGGCGTCGGCCTCGTAGGTCTCGACGTCGGTCGCGGCCGTGCCGGCGTTGGCGTCGACCGACAGCACCCGCTCGTCGTAGCGAACCTCGGCGCCGTAGTGCGCGGCTCTTCGTTGCAGCGCGGCCACCGATCGGTCGGCCCAGAGCCGTCCGCCGTCGGGCGAGTAGAGGACGGCGTCGTCGGAGTTGACGGCCAAGCCGGGCCAGCGCTCGGCCACGTCGGCCTCGCCGAGTTGCTCGAAGGCGGCGCCGTTGGCTTCGAGGGCCTCGGCGATGGGAGCGATCAACGCCGGCGCGCCGATGTCGAGGCCGCCGGTGATGTCGAGCAACGGCTCGTCGGCGTCGTCCTCGAGCTCCCGCCAGTGGGGCAACGCCGCCTTGGCCATGGCCACGTATTCGGGCCACGCATAAGAGAAGCGGAAGATGCGGGTGGCGCCGTGCGAACTGCCCCGCAGGTGGCCCTGGCCGAACTGCTCGAGCAGCACGACGTCGGCCTGCTGCCGAGCGAGTTGCCAAGCCGTGGCCGACCCCATCGCTCCGGCCCCGACGACGAGCACGTCGCACCGTCGCACGCTCCGATCCTAGGGCGGTCGACCCGCCCTCCGTTTTTGACAGCCGGATACCGCCGGATTCGGCGGTATCCGGCTGTCAAAACGGTCGGCGGGCCTAGGAGACGGTCACCGGCTCTTGGTGCTCGAGGGCGTCGACCGAGTCGGGGCCGGTGCCTTCGACGTCGATGCGGGGCAGGACCCGATCGAGCCAGCGCGGCACCCACCAGTTGCGGTCGCCGAGCAGCTCCATGGTCGCCGGCACCAGCAGCATCCGGACGATGGTGGCGTCGAGCAGCACCGCGCTGGCCAAGCCGAGGCCGAACAGCTTGATCACCCGGTCGGATTCGAGCAGGAAGCTGCCGAACACGAACACCATGATCAGCGCGGCCGCGGTGATGACCCGGGCGGTGGCGGCCAGGCCGTCGGCCACGGCCCGGTCGTTGGGCGCACCCCGGTCGTACTCCTCCTTGATGCGCGACAGGAGGAAGACCTCGTAGTCCATGGAGAGGCCGAAGACGATGGCGAACATCATCATCGGCACGAACGGCTCGATGGGACCGCCCTTACCCAACCCGACGAGGTCTTTGGCCCAACCCCACTGGAACACGGCGACCACCAGCCCGTAGGCGGCGCCGATCGAGATGAGGTTCATCACCACCGCCTTCAGCGGCACCAGCACCGAACGGAAGACGACCAGCATCAGCAGGAACGACAGCGCCAGCACCACGCCGATGAACAAGGGCAGCCGGGCCCCGAGGTACTGCGAGAAGTCGACGGACACGGCAACGAACCCGGTCACCGCGATGCCCAGGCCGCTGCCCGAGGTCGCGGTCGGCAGCACCTCCTGGCGCAACCGGTGGACGAGGTCGCTGGTCGCCTTCTCCTGCGGTGCCGAGGTCGGGATGACCCGCCACAGCGCGGCGCGGGGCGACGCCGGGTTGTCGGGGATGGGCGGCGACACGAAGGCGATGCCCCTCGTCGAGCTCAGCGCGGTCGTGACCCGGGTGAGCACGGCCGGGTCGGTGCCCTGCGGGATCTCGGTCACCAGGACCAACGGGCCGTTGAAGCCCGGGCCGAAGCCCTTGGCCAGCAGGTCGTAGGCCTTGCGGGTGCTGGTGTCGGCGGGGGCGTTGCCCTCGTCGGAGAAGCCGAGCCGCAGCGAGAGCAGCGGCACCGCCAGCACCAGGAGCACGCTGAGGCCGGCGACCACCGAAATCCACGGATGGGCCTGGATCTGCCGGCTCCAGCGATAGGCCAGCGTCCGCTCGACCGGGCGGGGCGCCGGCCTCGGAACCTGCTGCTTCAGCGCCGGGACGAAGAAGCCCGAGACGATCACGATCAGGGCCAGCGGCATACACACGATGGCCAACGCCTTCACGTGCAGGCCGGTGCCGAGGAGGCCGACGGCCACCAGCCCGGCCGCGACGATGCCCCGCCAGCGGGTGACCTCGAGCCGGGAGCCGACGAAACCGAGCAGGGCCGGCAGCAGCGTGACCGAAGCGAGCATGGTTGCCAGCACCGTCAGCGCGGCGCCGATGGCCAACCCCCGTACGAACTCGAGGTTCATCAGCAGCATCCCGAGCAGGGAGATCACCACGGTGGTGCCGGCGAAGAGCACGGCCCGGCCGGCGGTGTTGATGGCCACGCCGACGGCGTGCTCGGTGGTGAGGCCGGCGTGCAACCCTTCGCGGTACCGGGTCACGATGAAGAGGGCGTAGTCGATGCCGACGCCGAGGCCGATCATCACCGCCAGCGTCGACGTGAAGTCCGGCATGGTGATGAGGTTGCTGAGCAGGGTCACGATCATCACGCCGAGGCTGATGCCGCCGAGGGCGGTGCCCACCGGCAGGCCCATGGCCAGCACCGAGCCGAAGGCCATGATCAAGATGACGATGGCGAAGGCCAGGCCCAGGACCTCCGACTGCGGCGCGTTGAACTGGGCGAACATCTGCCCGCCGTATTCGACCTCGACGCCGGCGATGCTCGGTTGCATCGCCTTGACCTGCTTGGTGATGCGGGCCGCCTCCTCGATCGAGAAGTTGCGCGGCACCTCGACCCGGGCGAACGCGATCTTGCCGGCCTCGGGGCCGACCATGGCGATCTGCTGCGCGCCCTCGGGCACATAGGGGCTGACGACGCTGAGGCCCTTGATCGCCGCGACCTTGTCGAAGAAGCCCGACATCTGCGCTTTCACCGTGGTGTCGTCGACGCCTTGGTCGGCCCGGAAGACGATGCTGCCGCCGGCGCCGCCGCCCTGGCCCGCGAAGTGGGCGTCGATGATGTCGAAGCCCCGGGAGCTCTCGACGTTGGGCAGGGAGAACTGGGTGGTGAAGCCGCTGCCGGCGGCGCCGGTGACACCGCCGACGACGAACAGGGCGAGCAACCAGGCGATGACCACGACACCACGACGGTTGTGACACCAACGACCGAGACGACTGAGCACGGGGGACCTCGAATGGGGGAGAAATTCGGTGGAATGTGGAAAGAGGCTACTGAGATACGGGTGCGGCTCGGCGGGCCTTGGCGCCTTCGAGGGCGAGCTCGACGGTGCGCCGGGCGAGGTCGGTCGGGAGGGGTTGGCCATGCTCGAGGAGCACGGCACGCAGGAGCGGTCCGGCCAGGAGGTCGGCCAGGAGCTCGATGTCGCAGTCGGGGGCGAGCTGGCCCCGCGCTACCCCACGGCGCAGCACCCGACGCAAGGCTTCGCGGCGGGGCTCGATCACCTGGTTCCTGATGGCGCCGGCCAGTTCGTGGTCATGGTGGGACTCGACCATCACCCGCAACGCCACCCGCCGGTGGGGCAGGTGGGCTTCGGCCCAGCCCCGCTCCAGCAGCGCGACCAGGTCGGCGGTGACGTCGCCGGTGTCCCGCTCGACGAACGGGTCGTCGTCACCCCTGAGGGCTTCGGCCACCAGCAGCGCCTTCGAGCACCACCGCCGGTAGATCGCCGTCTTGGCCACGTTGGCGGTGGCGGCGATGCGTTCGATCGACACCCGGCCGTAGGGCTCGCCGCACAGCAGGTCGAGGGTCGCATCCAGCACGGCCTTGGTCGTGGCCTGACTGCGGGGACGGCCTGCGCTCATCGGTCGGCGTCGGCCGGCGACGGCCTGGCCGGCCCGGGTGTTGCGGGCGCGGGTGTTGCGGGCGCGGGCGCGGGCGGCACGCCGCCGAGGCCGAGCTCGGCGGTGTACTCGGCGGCTTCGACCGGCGTCGGCTCGGCGGCCGCCAGGTGGGCGTGGGTGTGGGCGTCGGGCGTGAGCGAGGCCGGCAACTTGCGCACCACCAGCAGCGCGGTCGACCCGATGATGACGCCGGCCACGACCACCGAGATGTGCATCCCGCTCACGAACGCCGCCTTGGCCTGCTCGGCCAAGCGGACGCCACCGGCCTCGGGCAGCCGGCGGGCCACGGCCAGCGCCCCGGCCAGCGACCGGCGCACGGGCACCGCGGCCACGTCGGGGAGGCGGAGCGACTGCACCGCCTTGCCCACGAGGTGGTCGTAGCGCGAGGTCACCAGGCTGCCGAGCACGGCCACGCCGAGGGCGCCGCCGAGCTCACGGGTGGTGTCGTTGATGGCCGAGCCCACGCCGGCCTTGTGCATCGGCACCGCCCCCATGATCGACGCCGTCATCGGCGACATCGTCAGCGCCATGCCGCCCGCCATGATGCACATGCACGGAAGGATGTAGGCGTAGCTCGTCGTCGTCGAGAGTTGGGTGAACAACAGCATCGACAGGGCGACGAAGCCGAGGCCTGCGGCCACCACCTTGTTGGCGCCGAAGCGCTGGCTGAGCCGGGCCGAGTTGGGGGCGACGAGCATCATCATCACCGCCACCGGGCCTTGGCGCAGGCCGGCCTGGAACGGCGAGTAGCCGAGCACGAGTTGGAAGTACTGGGCCATCAGGAAGAAGACGCCGAACATCGAGAAGAACACCAGCGAGATGCCCGCCGAGGCCACGCTGAACCTCGGGTTGCGGAAGTAGTTGAAGTCGAGCATGGGGTGGTCGCTGCGGACCTCCCACGTGCCGAAGATGGCGAGCACGACGAAGGCGGCCACGAACGTGCCAATGGTGCGGCTCGAGGCCCACCCGTGGTTGGGCGCTTCGATGATGGCGTAGACGAGGGTGCTCAGGCCGATGGTCGACAGCAGCGAGCCCAACGGGTCGAGGCGGCCCTGGTTCGGGTCTTTCGACGTCGGCAGGAGCACCCGGCCGATGACCAGGGCGACGACGATGATGGGCACGTTCACCAGGAACACCGAGCCCCACCAGAAGTGCTCGACCAGGTAGCCACTGGCGATCGGGCCGATGGCGGCGCCACCGCCGGACACGCCGGCCCAGATGGCGATGGCCTTGGCCCGTTCGTAGGGCGGGAAGACGTTGGCCAGGATCGACAACGTCGACGGCATGATGAAGGCGGCCGCGAACCCCATCAGCGCCCGACACGCGATGACCACGCCGGCCGAGTTGGCCTGCGAGGCCGCCAAGCACGCGACGACGTAGAGGAGCAGACCCACCTGCAGCGCGCCCTTGCGGCCGTAACGGTCGCCGATGGCGCCGGCGGTCAACAGCAGGCCGGCGAAGACGAGGGCGTAGGCGTCCACCATCCATTGGAGTTGGGTGGTGGTGGCGTTGAGGTCTCTGGACAGCGTCGGCAGGGCGACGTTCAGGCTGGTGTTGCCGACGATGACGATGAGCAGGCTCGTGCACAGCAGGGCCAGAACCCACCAGCGTCGGGGATCGGGTGTCGAGGGTGTGGTCATTTCGCTCCGGAACCGTATCGTATTGGCGGCGCGAGGCATTCACCCTCGCACTTGCCATGTTTCTGACTATGTTGGGGTCGTGAGTGCGACCTTTTACCAGCCCGGCGAGGTGGCCGAGCTGCTGGGCGTCAGCGTCGACACCGTGCGCCGCTGGGCCGACGCCGGGCGGTTGAAGTCCCGCCGGTCGGCGGGTGGCCGGCGGCTGATCGACGCCGCCGACGTGGCCAGGTTTCTCGGTGATGGCGGCGCGGGCGAGGCGCCCGACGTCGGCGTGATCGTCGGCCAGTCGGCCCGCAACCGCTTGCCCGGCATCGTCACCCGGGTCGTCAAGGACACGGTGATGGCCCAGGTCGAGATACAGGTGGGACCGCACCGCATCGTTTCGCTGATGAGCCGCGAGGCGGCGGACGAGCTCGGGCTCGCGGTGGGCGTGCGGGCGATAGCGGCGGTGAAGTCGACCAACGTCGTCGTCGAGGTCGCGGCGGAGTGACGGGACGCGTGCGCACGGCGACGGCCGCCGCCGCCGTCGTGCTGGTGCTCGCCGCGGTGTCGGCAACCAGTGCGTGCGGGCACGACCACCAAGCCAGTGCCCGCAAGACGGCGAGCACGAACGCGGCCAAGCCCGCCGTCACCATCGACGTCTTCGCCGCCTCCTCCCTCACCGAGGCGTTCACCGAACTGGGTCGCATGTTCGAAGCGTCGCGCAGGGGTGTGACAGTTCGTTTCAACTTCGGGGGTTCGTCGGCGTTGGCCCAGCAGGTGAACGACGGCGCCCCCGCCGACGTGTTCGCCAGCGCCGACGCGACCACGATGGCCAAGGTCGTCGACGCCGGCCACGCCAAGGGCGCACCGTCGGTGTTCGCCCGCAACCGGTTGTCGATCGTCGTCGCCGCCGGCAACCCCAAGGCGGTCGAGGGCCTGGCCGACCTGGCCAAGCCCGGCATGGTCGTCGTGCTGTGCGCGCCCGAGGTGCCGTGCGGCTCGCTGGCCAATGCCACCCTGGCCAACGCCGGCGTCAAGGTGCAACCGAAGTCGCTCGAGGCCAACGTCAAGGCGGTCGTCACCAAGGTCGCGCTCGGCGAGGCCGACGCCGGCATCGTGTACGAGACCGACGTCAAGGCCGGCGGCCCCAAGGTCGCGGGCGTGGCCGTCGAGGGCGCCGACGACCCGTCCCGGCAGGCGGCCTACGCCATCGTCCAGGTCGTCGGCGCCGCCCACCCCGACGAAGCGCGCCAGTGGGTCGACTACGTCACGTCGTCGTCCGAAGCCAGGTCGGTGCTGGCCGGCTTCGGCTTGGGCTCCCCATGAGGACGAGGGCGGGCAGCGCGGTCGTGATCGTCGCCGCGGCCGTGGGCGGCCTGGTGTTCGTCGTGCCGGTGGCGGGGTTGGTGTGGCGGGCGCCGTGGTGGGGGTTGTGGGCATCGCTGTCGTCGTCGGCTGCAAGGGAAGCGCTCAGACTCTCGGTGGTGTGCTCGCTGTGGGCGACCGCTGTCTGCGTGATGGTCGGCCTGCCGCTGGCGTGGGTGCTGGCCCGGGTGCCGTTCCCCGGCCGCCGTCTGGTGCGGGCGTTAGTGCTGGTTCCGCTGGTGCTGCCCCCGGTCGTCGGCGGCGTGGCCCTGCTGCTCGCCTTCGGCCGGCGGGGGCTGGCGGGCGTGTACCTGGACCGGTGGTTCGGCATCACCCTGCCGTTCACGACTGCGGGCTCCGCGCTGGCGGAGGCCTTCGTGGCCCTCCCCTTCCTCGTACTCACCGCCGAGTCGGCCTTCCGCAGCGCCGACCGCCGGTTGGAGGAAGCGGCCCGCACCCTCGGCGCCGGGCCCTGGACAGTATTCCGCCGGGTGACGCTGCCGCTGGCCGCGCCCGCCCTCGGTGCCGGTGCGGTGCTGGCCTGGGCCCGGGCCCTCGGCGAGTTCGGGGCCACGATCACGTTCGCCGGCAACTCCCCCGGGCGGACGACGACGATCCCGATCCAGGTGTACCTCCTCCTCGAGTCGGGCGACGTGTCGGGCGCGATCGCCCTGAGCCTCGTGCTCCTCGGGGTGGCCGTGGCCGTGCTGGCCGTGCTGCGGGACCGTTGGGTCGGCGGCTGGTCGTCTTCGCCGTGAGCCTGGTCGCCTCGGTGCGCCTGCAGCGGGGGACGCTGGCCCTCGACGTGTCGTTGTCGGTGGAGTCGGGGACGACGGTGGCCGTGGTCGGCCCCAACGGCGCCGGCAAGACCACCTTGCTGCGGGCCTTGGCCGGACTCGAACCGGTCGACGACGGATCGTCGGTGAGCCTCGACGGCGTCGTCCTCGACGGCACGCCCGCCGAGCGCCGGCCGATCGGCGTGGTGTTCCAGGACTACCTGCTGTTCCCCCACCTCTCGGCCCTCGACAACGTCGCCTTCGGGCTGCGGGCACGCGGGATGCGGCGGGCCGGGGCCCGGGCCGAGGCGGCGGCGTGGCTGGGCCGGGTCGGGCTGGCCGAGGAGATGGACATGCGGCCGTCGCAACTGTCGGGCGGGCAGGCGCAGCGGGTGGCGGTGGCCCGGGCGTTGGCCGGATCACCACGACTGCTGTTGCTCGACGAACCCTTGTCGGCCTTGGACGCGACCACCCGGCCGGCCTTGCGGCGGGAGCTGCGCCGCCACCTGGCCGAATCGACCGCGGCCCGGGTGTTGGTGACCCACGACCCGGTGGAAGCGGCCGGGCTGGCCGATCGTCTCGTCGTGGTCGAGGACGGGCGGGTGGTGCAGTCGGGCACGCCGGCCGAGATCAGCCAGCGGCCCCGGTCGCGCTACGTCGCCGACCTCGTGGGCGTCAACCTCTATCGCGGCCGTGCCGACGGGAACGAGCGGGTGTCGGTGGGCGACGGCTTCTCGTTGGTGACGACCGGCGCCGCCACCGGCGAGGTGTTCGCCGTCGTCCATCCCCGGGCGGTGACGCTCCATCTCTCCGAACCCGAGGGAACGGCCCGCAACTCGTGGCCGGCGGTGGTGGCCGGCGTCGACCACGAGGGCGACCGGGTGCGGGTGACGGCAACGGCGGCAACGTCCACCTCGACGTCGATCGTGGCCGAGGTGACCCCGGCGGCGGTGCGGGAGCTGCGGTTGGCCGAGGGCTCGGCCGTGTGGGTGTCGGTGAAGGCGACCGAGGTGGCCGTCTACCCCGCCTGAGCTCGATCGAGGTGACGGAGGATGGCGGCGATCACCGGCTCGGGCGCCTGCTGCACCAGCCAATGGCCGGCCGGCACCTCGACCACCTCGTACGGGCCGGTGTGGTGGGCCGCGGCCAGCTCGAGCGAACGGCGCCGGACGTAGGGATCGTCGGCGCCCCAGATCAACATCGTCGGCGTCGACACCGGGCCGAAGACGAAGTTGGGGTCGTCGAGGGCGCGGGCGTGGGCCCGGCACGCCCGGTACCAGTTGAGGGCGGCGGTGAGCGCGCCCGGCTGGGTGAGGACGTCGAGGTAGTCGGCGACCTCGCCGGCGTCGTGCTGGTCCCAGGCGCCCTTGAGCGGGGCGAAGTCGTCGGTAGCGAACACGTTCTCGGCGGCGTGGTCGGGCGCGACGACGAGGTCGAGGAAGCCGCGGTAGAGCGCCTCTTCCGGGTCGTCGCGCACGGCTTCGGCGAAGCCCCGGTAGTGGGGCACGGAGAGGGCGGTGTAGGTGACGACCCGGTCGACGTCGGCTTGGTCGGCGAAGGCAAGGGCGCACCAGGCCGCGCCCGCACCCCAGTCGTGGCCGACGAGGTGGAAGCGGTCGAAGCCGGCGGCGTCGGCCAGTTTGAACACGTCGGCGCCGAGCTCGCCGTAGTTGTAGGCCTCGACGTCGGTGGGCCTGGCGCCGGGGCTGTAACCCCGTTGGTCGGGAGCGACGGCCCGGTAGCGGCCGGTGGCGGCGAGGGCCTCGAGGGTCGGCTCCCACATGCGGGAGGTCTCGGGGAAGCCGTGCAGCAGGAGGACGGCTTCGTCGCCCTGGCCGGCGGTGCGGGCGGCGTAGGCGAGGCCGCCGGCGCGCAACTGGGTGGTGTCGATGACGGTCACGGTGCGAAAGTAATCGGGTGGAGATGCCCGATGGCGAGGTCGTGGCCGTGAGCTCGAGCGGCTCGCACACGTTCAGCAAGCCGGCGGCGTCGTCGATCCGGCTCTTGGTCGGGCTCGGCGTCGAGGGCGACGCCCATTGCGGTTCGACGGTGAAGCACCGCTCCCGGGTCGCCCGCGACCCGTCGCAACCGAACCTGCGCCAGGTCCACCTCATCTCCTCCGAGATCCACTCGTGGCTGGGCGGGCTCGGGTTCTCGGTCGCGCCTGGCCAGATGGGCGAGAACGTGACCACCCGCGGGATCGACGTGGCGGCCCTGCCCCTGGGGACGTTGCTGCACCTGGGTTCGACGGCGGTCGTGTCGGTGACGGGGCTCCGCAATCCCTGCGGTCAGCTCAACGGCTTGGCTCCCGGGCTGCGTGACGCGTTGGTCGACGTGGACGACGACGGCACCGTGGTCGCCCGTCGAGCGGGGATCATGTCGGTGGTGGTGGCCGGCGGGTCGGTGTCGCCGGGCGATGCGATCGTGGTGGAGTTGCCGGCGCTGCCCCACGCCGCGCTGGTACCGATCTAGGCGAAGGCGGTTTGGAGACGATGACGACAATCGATTCGGTCGAGGGCTTGCGCCAGCATTACGCCGAGCCGCGGCAACGGTCGCTCGACAAGGAGGTCGACCACCTCGACGTCCATTGCCGCGACTTCATCGGCCACTCGCCGTTCGTCGTGCTGGCTTCGGCCTCGGCCGACGGGTTGGTCGACGCCTCGCCCAAGGGCGGGCCTGCCGGGTTCGTGTGCGTGCTCGACGACCACCGGCTCGCGATCCCCGACATGTCCGGCAACAACCGGCTCGACTCGATGCGCAACATCGTCTCGGGCGGCCGGGTGGCGTTGCTGTTCTTCGTGCCCGGCGTCGACGAGACCATGCGGGTCAACGGGACGGCCTCGGTCTCGACCGATCCCGCGGTGCTGGCCTCGTGCTCGGTCGCGGGCATGTCGGCCAACGTCGCCATCGTGGTGTCGGTCTCGACCGCCTTCATCCACTGCGCCAAGGCGTTGCGCCGGTCTCACCTCTGGGACCCCGCCGCCTGGCCCGCCACCGACGACATGGCCACGCCGGCCTGCATCCTCAAGGACCACATCGGCCTCGAAGGCTCGGTCGAGGACTCGCAACGTCTCCTCGACGAGTCCTACGCCCGCACCACCTGGGCCATGGGCGCCGACCCTCGCTGACGGCGTTTGGGCGCGCTCACTTCGGTATAGCGAACGGAGCGCGCCCAAACGACACGACGGGGCCTACGAAGTCGAAGAGCGCTTGAAGCCGGCCCGCTCGCCCCGGACGACGAACTTGGTGGCCATCTTGCGGGAGGCCTCGTCGATCATCTCCTCGCCGAACATCACCGCTCCCATGCGGTCGCCTTCGGTCGCCTGCTTGTAGGCATCGAGGATCGCCCACGCCTTGTCGAACTGCTCCTGCGTCGGCGAGAACACCTCGTTCAAGATCGTCACCTGGTCGGGGTGCAGCGCCCACTTGCCGTCGTAGCCGAGGATCTTGGTCCGCTGGCAGTAGTCACGGAACCCCTCGGGATCGCGCACGTAGAGGTACGGGCCATCGATGACCTGCAAGCCGTTGGCCCGGCCGGCCATCAGGATCTTGTTGAAGACGTAGTGGAAGTGGTCGCCCGGGTACTCGGGGATCTGCACGCCACCGGTGAGCACCGGCATCTCCATCGAGGCGGCGAAGTCGGCGGGCCCGAAGATGATCGTCTCGAGGCGGGGCGAGGCCGCGCAGATCTCCTCGACGTTGATGAGGCCACGGGCGGTCTCGATCTGGGCCTCGATCCCGATGTGGCCGATGGGCAGACCGGCGTTGGCCTCGACCTGGGTGAGGAGCAGGTCCAACGCCACCACCTCGGCGGCGGACTGCACCTTGGGCAGCATGACCTCGTCGAGGCGCTCGCCGGCGCCGCCGACGACGGCCATCACGTCGTAGGCCGTCCACTTGGTGTCCCACGCGTTGATGCGCACGCACAGCACCCGGTCGCCCCAGTCGAGGTTCTTGATGGCGTCGACCACCTTGGCCCGGGCGCCCTCCTTCTCCAGCGGCGCCACCGAATCCTCGAGGTCGAGGAACGTCATGTCGGCAGGAACCGAAGGCCCCTTGGCCAGGAAGCGCTCGCTCGACCCCGGGACGGAGAGGCAGGAGCGGCGGGGCAGGTCACGGGTGCGGGCGGACATAGCCCGAATCGTAGGATCGCCCCCGCAGAAGGCGCTAAATCGACTGCTCCCAGAACGCCGCCATCCGCTCCTCCATGAACACCCGGTCGGCCAACGAGCGGGGCGAGTGGCGCTCGTCGGGGAACAGCAGCAACGAGTACGGGATGCGCTCACGGATCAAGGCGTTCACCAGCCGGGCGGTGTGGCGGAAGTGGACGTTCTCGTCGATCAGCCCGTGGACCAGCATCAGCGGACGCCCCCGGAACCCCGCGGCCCACGCCATCACCGAAGACCGCGAGTACCCGTCGGCGTTGGCCGAAGGCAGCCCCATGTAACGCTCGGTGTAGTGGGTGTCGTAGCCGTCCCACGCCGTCACCGGCGCGCCCGCCACCGCGGCGGCGAACACGTCGGGGCGCTTGGCCAGGGCCAACGCCGAGAGGTAGCCCCCGTACGACCACCCGTTGATCCCGACGCGGGCCGGGTCGGCCAACCCCCGCTCCACCAGCGACGTGACCACGGCCGCCTGGTCGTCGACCTCCAACCGGCCGAGGTCCCACCGCACCGCGCCCTCGAAGGCGAGGCCACGCCCCGCGCTCCCCCGGTTGTCGGCCACGACCACCAGGTACCCCAACGAACGCAGCCACTGGCGCCGCATGGCCGCGGTCGACGACCACGCGTCGAGCACGTACTGGACGTGGGGTCCGCCGTATACCGACACGATCGTGGGGAACGGGCCGTCGCCCGAGGGCACGTAGAGCAGCACGTCGAGCGTGGCCCCGTCGGCCGCGGTCACCGTCGTCAGCGAAGGCGGCTCCAACGCCAGGCGCACGTCGTCGAGCTCGTCGTCGGCCAGCAACGCCCACTCGACGGTCGAAGGCGACGACAACGAACGCACCGTGACCACCGGCGGCTGGGTCATCGACGACCACGTGTCGACGAACCGACCACGAGCCCCGTCGACCGCCGCCCCGTGCGTGCCGCCGTCAACCGTCACCCGCTCCACTGGACCGCCGGCCACCGGCACCGAATAGAGATGGCGCTCCAACGGCGAGGCCTCGGTCGCGACGAACCACACCGTCGACTCGGTAGCGGCCACCACCCGCTCGACCATCCAAGAGCCCGCCGTCAACGACCGCATCAACGATCCGTCGGAAGACGACCGCACCTCCAGGTGACGGAAGCCCGAACCCTCCGACGCCCACAGGAACGAGTCCTCGGAGAGCACGCGAAAGCAGTCGTGCAAGTTGATCCAGACGTCGCTGGTCTCGGTCAGCAGCAACGACGACGCACCGGTGGAAGCGTCGACCGACAACAGGTCGAGCCGAGACTGGGCGCGGTCCTCGACCTGCACCGCCAACCGGTCGGCCGACAACCAGTCGACCCGGGCGAGGTACTCCCACTCCGAGCCCAACGAGCACCACACGACGTCGCCGCCAGCGGCATCGACGACACCGAGGCGCACGACCGCGTTGGCGCCGCCGGCGAACGGATACCGGTGGTCCTCCTCGGCGCCCGGCCCGACTGCATCGCTGCCTTGATGCACGATCCGGTACACCGGGATGTGGGTCTCGTCGACCTCGGCAAACGCCAACCGGGAACCGTCGGGCGACCACCAGAAGCCGTGCGAACGCCCCATCTCCTCCTGGGCCACGAACTCGGCCAACCCGTGGGAGAGCCCGGTGCCCCGAGCGCCCGACGTCACCTGCACCGGCACCGCGGCCACGCCGCCGCCCACCAACGAGGCCACGTAGAGCTCGTCGTCGGCCACGAAGGCAACCGCGGAACCGTCGGGCGACAGCCCCGGGTCGAGCATGGGCACGCCGTCGACCCGGGCGGGCACGGCCAGCCAGTCGACGAAGTCGGGCGCGTCCAACACGTGCAACCCGTCCTGCTGCGGCACCAGCAAACGTGGGCCGCCGTTCCGCGCCCAAGAAGAAGAGGTCACGCCCTGGCCCAGGTCGCGGGCCCGCTCCCGCCGCAACCGCTCCTCCAACGACAGGTTGGACTCGGTGACGCCGGCGCCTGAACCGAGCACGACGCGCCGCGCCCCCGACGAGACGTCGAGCGCGAACAGGTCGCGCCGCAACGACCCTTCCGGGCTCCACAAGAACGAGACCCACCGGCCGTCGGCGCTGAAACCCACGCCGACCGGCGCATTCGACCCCGGGACGGGATAGCGGGCCACGTCCTCGGCCGTGAGCAACGACTCAGCCAAGCTTCGACCTGAGGAACTCGAGGGCCCGATCCCACGCCCGGGTCGCGGCGTCGGCGTTGTAGACCTCGGGCCTGGTGTCGTTGAAGAAGGCGTGCTCGGTGCCGGGGTAGGTGAACACCTCGACCGACACGCCGTTGTCGACGAGCGTCTGCTGGAGCCCGGCCACGGCCTCGGGGGAAGCGAAGTCGTCGTTCGTGGCGTAATGGCCCTGGACCGCGGCCCGCATGTTGGCGTAGTCGGGCCCCGGGCTCGGCCACCCGACCACGCCGTAGAACGGCACCACCGCGGCCACGGCCGAACCCTTGGCCGCGCCCACCATCAGCGCCAGGCCGCCGCCCATGCAGAAGCCGATCACGCCGACGGGACCGCCGCCCGTCCGCCGCACCAACTCGTCGACGGCGCCGCCCATGTCCTTGGTCGCCTGAGCGACGTTCAGCGACATCATCAGCTTGCCGGCCTCGTCGGGCTCGGTGGTCGCCTCACCGTGGTAGAGGTCGGGCGCCAGGGCCGTGAAACCCTCGGCCGCCAACCGGTCGCAGACGTCCTTTATGTGGTCGACCAGACCCCACCACTCCTGGATGACGACGACGCCGGGGCCCTCGCCCGCACCCGGGGTGGCCAGGTAGCCCTGGCCCCTCGAACCGTTGCTCGGGAACTCGATGATCTCGCCCATAGGCGGGAAACCTACCGAACAACGCGCGTCAGGAAAGTGTCAAGAACCTGCCCCACCGACGTAACGACCGCCTCACGTATCGGAAATCTGACGTCCGTAGCTTCGCTCCCATGATCACTTCAAGGTTGCAGCGGTTGAAGGAGCGGGACACGCAACGGGTGTTCGCCACCATCTTCGCCGGCAAGATGGTGGGCATCGCCGGCGTCTTCGGAGCGGCCAAAGGCTTCGCCTGGCTCTTCGACACCGTCGCCGGGGCGTCCCCCCTCCACGCCGCCCCGGTGGCCCAGGACCTCGTCAATCCCCTGAACACGGTTTGGGTGCTGGTCACCGCCTTCCTCGTGTTCTTCATGCAGGCCGGGTTCATGGCCCTCGAGGCCGGCTTCGCCCGGTCGCGGGAGACGGTCAACATCCTGCTCGAGTGCATCGTCGACACGTGCCTCTGCGGCATCCTCTACTGGGCCATCGGCTTCGCCTTCCAGTTCGGCGTCGGCAATGGCTTCATCGGGAAGCAGTTCTTCTTCCTGCACGGGATGACGGCGTCGTACGGGACCACGGGCGTGGCCTTCCTCGCCTTCTTCCTGTTCCAGTTCGCCTTCGCCGACACGTGCTCGACGATCACGTCGGGCGCCATGGTCGGCCGCACCGGCTTCAAGGGCGACCTGCTCTACAGCCTGGGCGTGTCCGGCTTCATCTACCCGATCTTCGGCCACTGGGTCTGGGGTCCGGGCGGGTGGCTCGGCAACATGACGCCGTCCTTCCTCAACAGCTTCACCGGCGGCACGTTCTTCCGTGACTTCGCGGGCTCGACCGTCGTCCATACCGTCGGCGGCGTGCTCGCCCTGTGCGGCGCCATCGCCCTCGGGCCCCGCCTCGGGCGCAAGTTCAAGCGAGACGGCGGCGGCCCCTTCCCCGGCCACGACATGACGATCGCCGCCATCGGCGCCGTCATCCTGTGGTTCGGTTGGTACGGCTTCAACCCGGGCTCGACCCTGTCGGCCATGGACTTCGTCGGCATCGGGCGGGTGGCAGCCAACACCACGCTGGCCGCTTGCGCCGGCGGCCTCGTGGCCCTCGCCTGGGTGTATCCACGGTCGAAGGTGTGGGACAGCGGGATGACGATCAACGGCTTCCTCGGAGGCCTGGTCGCCATCACCGCCCCGTGTTACTGGGTGTCACCGGCCGGGGCGATCATGATCGGGGCGATCGCCGGCGTGATCGTGCCCCTCGTGGTCGACCTGCTCGAGTACCTGCGCATCGACGACCCCATCGGCGCCGTCCCCGTACACGGAGCGTGCGGCGTCTTCGGAACCCTCGCCATCGGCTTGTTCGCCACGGGACAGTTCGGCATCCCGACGGCCGACGGCACCGACGTGACCACGACCGTCAAGGGCCTCTTCTACGGCGGTGGCTTCGACCAGCTCAAGGCCCAGGCCGTGGGCAGCCTCACGTGCGTCGTCGTGGTCGGCATCGTCGGCCTGGCCCTCATGTACGGGGTCAAGCTCACCAAGACGCTGCGCATCTCCGAAGAGGGCGAGCTCGAGGGTCTCGACATCCACGAGCACGGCGCCCCCGCCTACCACATGGAGTTGGGTACGGGCATGAGCTACTCGTCGCCGGTCGGCTCCGGGTCGCACGGGGCCTTCATCGGGACTCCGGCCGAAATCCGCAAGGAAGACGCCGCCGTCTAGATGGGAGTCGCGACTCCGGTGCAAACCGACGTCGTCCTCGTCCACTGGCCGGAAGACGAAGGACGCAGGCAGGCGCTCGTCGCCCAGGGCGCGCCCTGCCTGCTCCTCGTCGCACCCGACTGCGATCCGCCGGTCCTCGAGGGCAACCTCGAGGACTGGATCAGGGTGCCGGCCGACGAGCGCGATCTCTACGCCCGCATCCGCCGGCTCCACGACCTGGCCGCTCCGTTGGCCGACGCTCCGACGGTGGACGAGGAAGACCTCTTCCACCACGGCGGCCGGTGGATCGGGCTACCGGCCAGCGAGGCCGCCCTCGCCCGTGTGCTGCTGGCCAACTTCGGCAAGCTCGTCGGCCGCCAACAGCTCGAAGCCAAGCTCTTGACCGGCGGCGAGGGCAGCCGTGTCATCGACTCGCAGGTACACCGCCTTCGCCACCGCATCGCCCCGCTCGGCTTTACCGTCACCGCCGTGCGCGGCCGCGGGTACGTGCTCGAAACCAGTCCTCAAGGAGAGTGAAGAACCGATGATCCATCTCGTGACCGCCATCATCAAGCCCCACCAGCTCGAAGAGGTCATGGAGTCGTTGCGTACCGCCGGCGTCCACGGCCTGACCGTGAGCGAGGTGCAGGGTTACGGCCGCCAGGGCGGCAAGACCGAGACGTTCCGCGGCGCCGAGTACAAGCTCCAGTTCGTGCCCAAGATCAAGGTCGAGGTGCTGATCGAGAGCGGCGACGTCGACAAGATCGTCGAGGTCGTCGGCAACGCCGCCCGCACCGGCAAGATCGGTGACGGCAAGGTGTGGGCCGTCAGCGTCGACCGCCTCATGCGGGTGCGCACCGGCGAGCAAGGCATCGATGCCATCTAGCTTGACGTCCCGATGACCTCGTTGGCCCGTCGCCGCCGGCTGCTCGCCGTCCTCGTCGCGTCGCTGGCGGCCTTGGCCGTCTGGCTCGTGCCGGTACCGGTACACCACCGGAGCGCGGTCGTGGCGTCGGCCCAGCCGGCGGTGCGGGTGCAGGTAGCGGTGGCCCCGGCGGTCGTCAGGGCCGGACGCCCCGGCCACGGCGAGCGATCGACGGGTTGGGCCGGGGGCTTCGCCCTGGCGGCGTCGTCGATCTTCGCCGTCGCCTTGCTGGCGGCCGGCCGCGCCTACGCAAACGGTCGGATCGGCCGCGGCTTCGGGCGCGGCCTCCGTCCCACCTCGAGAGGACCACCGCTTCACCTCGCAGGCTGAGTCGTTTCTTCGAGTCGAGCGAGAGTGGAGCGGTTTGATGTCGTCAGAGAACTATCCGGAGCTCGTGCCGTGGCCGAGCGCCGAAGCCGAACGCCGTCGGGAGCGAGGCCAGCCCAGGCTGCTGGTCGTGGCCGAGGGCGGGGCGCCGCCGTCGTCGGGCGCCGACCTGTTGGAGGACTGGGTGCGGGCCCCGGCCGACCCGGCCGAGGTGGCCGTGCGGGTCGAGTTGTTGCGACGGCGGGTGGCGCGGCGTGATGCCGAGCGGCGGGTCACGCTCGACGCCTTCGGCGTGTTGCGCCGGGGCCCCGATCTCTGGGTCGCGCTGTCGGCCAACGAGGAACGGTTGATGGCCACGCTGCTCTCGTCGATGGGCGCTCCCGTCGACCGCGCCGTGCTGGAGTTGGAGACCGCCGACCTCGACAGCGCGGTGAAGCGCTTGCGCAAGCGGGTCCGCCGGCTCGGGGTGCAGATCTCCCGGATGGACGGCGGGCGGTTCGTGCTCGACCTCGACGGCTCGCTCTAGTAGCCGCCGGCGAGCTTGCCGTGGTCCCACGACACCGCCTTGTCGACGACGAACCGCACCGCCACCCTCTTGGCCCCGACGGCTTGGACGGCCTGGCGGGCGGCGTCGTCCACCGGGCCGGTGTAGCGCTCCCAGACGCTCTCGCCCACGGCTTGGATGGTGTCGCGATCGTCGATCACCTCGCCGCGGCCCACGAGCTCGACGCCCTTGAGCTCGGCGTAGTCGTCGCCGGTCTCGACCAGGCCGGTCATGGCCGGGTCGCGGCGCAGGTTGGCGATCTTCTGCGACCGGCCGTAGGTCCAGAAGGCGATGTCGTCATCGAGGAAGCCGTACCACATGGCCACCAGATGCACCCGGCCGTCGGGCCCGATGGTGGCGACGTTGAGGACGTGTCGGCCGCGCAGGTACTCGGCCTGTTCCTCGCCGGTCATCTTGATCAGCTCTCGGCGGCTCATTGCTTTGCTTACGAGCCCCAACGCAGGAGCTCGGGCACGACCGGGCAGTCGGCCCGCTTGACGGCGTCGTCGAAGGTGGTCGGACCGTTCGGGCCGGCGACGGCGGTGACGAGGTCGGCGGGCACGAGCTCGTCCTCGAGCTCCCACGAATCACCGAGGTCGTCGAGCCGGACGAGGAGCGCTTCCCACAGGCGGGCGGGCAGGACACGGCCGGCGCCGGCCACGACCCACACGTCGATGCCGAGGGCCTTGGCCACGGCCGCGGCCGCCAACGACCCGGACGCGGCCACGACGCCGGTGGGGCCGAGGGCGCTGGCTTCGAGGAGGACGAGGCCCGACTCCCTGACCGCACTGCCAAGACCCGACCCGGAGACCTCGTAGGCGTCGACGCCGTCGGCGGTCAGCCGGCGGGCGAAGACCTCGCCCTCGCCCTTGGCCTCGACGACGAGGACCTCGAGGTCGCCCCTTCTTCTGAGGGCGTCGCCGGCCTGCTCGGGCCAGCCGAGGATCGTGACCGTGACCTCGTCGGGGAGGTGGGCGGCGAGCACCTGACTGGTCGGGTCGTCGTCGAGGTCGCCGGCGGCGGCGTAGGCCTCGCTGACGGGATCGCCCGAGGCCAGCACCCGCGCGCCCAGCCACCACATCGGTCCGACCGCGGGGTGGCGGTCGATGAGGCGGCGGCACCCGGTGACGAGGCCGGGCAGGTCGTCGCCGATCGAGGCCAGGGCGCCGGCCGCCTCACGGACGAGGAGCGACGGCCCGGCGCCCTCGGCCCGGGCGACCCACCGCAGGCGCTCGATCGGGTGGGGCACTCGCTCTTACAAGCCCGGCTTGAACACCATGAGGACGATGATCGTGACCAGGAACAGGTTGAGGACGGTGCCGCCGATGGCCAGCTTCTTGCCGAGCGCCTCCATCTCGGCGACCTGCGGCGGCGGGCCGGCCGCGCCGGCGGGCGGGGGGCCGGCGTTCACCAGTTGGGCCGAGAGCTCGTTCATCTTCCTGGCCGACGGGATCATCACGATGTGGGCGATGGCGATGGCGATGATGTAGAGCGTCAGGCTGGCGCCGATCCAGGCCTGGCTGAACTTGAAGACGCTGTCGCTCATGGCCACCAGGCCGATGCCCCAGATGGGCACGGTGTAGATGATCTTCTCGGCCACCCCGCTGACGAAGAAGTTGGCCTCGCCGATGGCCAGGCCGCCCGGGCCCTTGCGCTTCTTGGCCTGGGCCCCGTAGAGGCCGTTGAGCACCATCGGCCCGAAGCCGAACACCACCGACAGCAGGTGTACCACCAACAAGATCTTGTAGCCCGTCGAACCTGGTCCCACAATTTGTCCCTTCTGTGCCGCCGTCGCGACTTCGCAGGGGCGAGAGTAGCTGCGTTAGGTTCTGCCGCCGATGGCAAGCGACCCGCCGAGCGATCTCGTCCTCAGTCCCATCAACGGGACGGCCAGGACGATGGAGCAGTGGCTCACCATGTTCCACCTGGTCGTGATCGTCCTCGATCCGTACACCAACGAGAGCTCGTGGATCCTGCCGACGGCCTCGCGTGTCATCCAGACGTTCGAGCAGGCCGACTGCCGGCTGGCGCTCTTGCTCACCGCCAGCGCCGCCGACTGCCGCCGCTTCCTCGGGCCCATGGCCGACCAGGTGCTGACGTTCGCCGACCCCGATCGTGCCGCCGTCAAGGCCTTCGGCTTGTCCCGCCTGCCGGCCATCATCCACGTGGCCATGGACGGCACCATCGTGAACGCCGCCGAAGGCTGGCACCCGGCCCAGTGGCGCACCCTCACCGAGGCCCTGGCCAAGAAGATGTCCTGGAGCGCGCCCTCCATCCCCACGGCCGCCGACCCCGGTCCTTTCGAAGGCTCGCCGGCGCTGGCCTAGGGCTTGCGTCTCGGCCGGCCGTCGGCAATACGACGCCGCTACGGCCGGTAGAGCGCTGGCATCGGCGCGTCGGTCGGGTACAGGGAACGGGCGCCGAGCACGTCGCCCAGGCCGAGCGTGACGTGATGGCGCCCGTTCAAGCCGTCCTGGTACATGGTCAGTTCGCCATCGGTCTGCTGGTCGGGGGGATGGTCGAGGCCGAGGACATGACCCCATTCGTGAGTCACGACGCCTTGGAGGTCGGCGGCCTGGTTGTCGTCGTCGTCGCAGGGTTGGCCGTGGGCGGGGTCGCACGGCCGCCACGTGAACGCGGCCTTGCTGCTGATGTTGATGGCGAAGCCGGTATATGGATCGGTGTCGGTGGGGGTGTGGTCGACGTTTGCGAGTCCGCTGATTCCTGTCGGCGAAAAGGCCTTCCACCCGACCACGTTGTTGCCCTTGTTGGGCTCTTGGGTGGTGGTGCCGTCGTAGACGAGGCGGATCGAGGGCACCGCGTCCATCCAGGTTTGGGCGGCGGCCCGGACGGCCGCGATCACCTGGGCGGGGGTGAACTGTTGGTTGACGTTGTTGTCGAGTTGGCCGTCCGGCTTGATCCGGTAATGGACGGTGGCAGTGCCGTTGGCGTCTCGGGGCCAACGCCCGCCGAGCAGCTTGTAGTTCGGGCAGCCGCGGGGGTCGGGGCACCCGCCGACCGGCGCCGTAGTCGTCGAAGTGGTGGCGGGGCCGGGTCGCCCCGGCTCGGTGGTGGTCGAGGCGCGGGCCCCCGTTGGGGTGGTCGTGGCGCCGGGCGTGGGCGGATGGCCTGTCGAGGACTTCGGCGTACCGGGGCGGGGCGGCGCTGACGGCGATGGCGTCTCGCCGGGCGCGTGGGGTTCGGTGGCGGTGGTGCTGTCGTTGCTGACGATCGCGGAGTCGGTCGCGCTGGCCGCCGCGCGCTCACGCCTGCCTGCGGCGGAGCGGGCGGACGTGTCCTTCCCGCACCCGGCTGCTGGGAGCAGGATGAGGGCGACAAGGAGCGGCAGCCAACGCGACCGAGGATGGTTCACGCCGGGATGCCGCCTCCTAGTCGGGGCACACGGTGTTGGTGTCGTTGCGATACAGACAAGTGTGCACCCCGAACACCGGGATCGGCCCCAGGAGCGGCACGTAGACGGTGGCGAGCTGGCCGCGGGTCGTACCCAGGTAGGTGAAGTTCGGGGCGCAGGCGGTCAGCACGCACGGCCCAGGTGTCGCGGGCGCGGAGGTGACGGGGTTCGTTCCTGTCGTCGTCACGCCACCGACGCTGATCTGCTCACTGCAGTTCCCGGCGACCGTCGCGCCGTCGACCTTCAGGCACAAGCTGGTCACGCTGTAGGCGGCGCTGGTGCCACCGGCCGGGGGCGGGGCCTGTTGGATGGTGCCGACTATGACCCCACTGGGTTGGTCTGCAGGTTGGACGCTCGGTTGGCACGGCCCGGAGCACACCGCGAACGGAATCCAGAGGCTGAGCGCCTGGCCGCCGTTGGCACCGCCGGGCGACAGCGAATACGTCGGCCATGCGTAGGCACCGGCGTTGGTCTGGTTGGCCGCATTGGTGTCGGAGCCGGTTCCAGCTTCGACGCTGACGCCGTTGGACCACGGCTGCACGACCACGCCCACCGCGCCGCCGGCGGTCTTGGAGTCGCCCGGCGCTCCGGTGCCGTAACAGAGGCGCACCAGCCCGGGCGGGCCCTGTTGGGCGCCGGACTCGATGCCGAGCCACAGCGGCAGACCGAAGTTGTTGTGCTCATCGAAGAGCTGGAGACGGGGACTCTCGTACGGGTCGGAGCAGTACCCGCTGGGGCTGTCGGCCGACGCCGGCGCGAGCGGCGACAAGGCAAACAGCCCGCCCAGGAGGGCGGCGAGGCTCACGACCGCGAGCCAGGCGCGACCGCGGGGGCGAGCGGACTTCGGGTAGACGGGCGGCGTGCCCGCGTCTTCATTCATGTTGGTTCAGGCCTCCTGAGTTGACCCGTGCCGAAGTTCGGCCGGGCGCGTTCGTCGCCGGTTGCGACCTGAGCCCGCGGGAACAAGCGCGGACGGGATCACGTCATGTGCGTGTGGACCCCGCTCTTTCCCCAAACCCCAGTTTCCGGCAAGACGCAGACTGCCAGCAGTTGGGAAAGGAGTCAAGAGAAATGTTATCCGCGTTCCGTCGATCCCAACTCCGCAGGTCAATCAGATGGGAGAGTGGTCGGGGGCACATCCAAGGGTCCTAGCGACCGACAGCGCGAGCTTGGGCAGCGAGTGCGGGAGCGTCGCAAGAAGGCGGGACTGTCCCAGGAAGAGCTAGCCGAGCTCGCGGGGCTCGACCGGAGCTACATCGGGCAGGTGGAAACGGGCCGCAGGAACGCGAATCTGGACACGCTCTCGAGGCTCGCCATCGCGCTCAACGTCGATCTGGGCACGTTGACGCGAGGGCTACAGGAGTACCCCGGCCGTAGCTGACTGTGGGAGAGCGGTGCCGACGCGCTACTTGGCCACGCCGCCCTTGGTCTGGGCGAGGACGTCGAGGGAGCGGTCGAGGTCGGCGTCGGACATCCAGCCCCGTTCGAGGACGAGCTCGCGGATCGAGCGGCCGGTCTTGGTCGATTCTTTGATGACCTCGGCGGCCTTCTCGTAGCCGATGACGGGGATGAGCGACGTGCCGATGGAGGGCGAAGACTCGGCGTAGGCCTTCATGCGCTCGACGTTGGGCTCGATGCCGTCGATGCATTTGTCACGGAAGACCCGGCTGACGTTGGCCAGCAAGCGAATCGACTCGAGCAGGTTGCGGCCCATCACGGGAAGGAACACGTTGAGCTCGAAGGCGCCCTGGGAGCCGGCGAAGGCGACGGCGGCGTCGTTGCCGAACACCTGCGTCGCCACCTGCGTCACCGCTTCGGGGATGACGGGGTTGACCTTGCCGGGCATGATCGACGAGCCCGGCTGGAGGTCGGGGAGGAAGATCTCCGAGAGGCCGGTGCGCGGCCCGGACCCCATCCAGCGCAAGTCGTTGGCGATCTTGAGGAGCGCGACCGCGACCGTGCGCAGTTGGCCGGAAGCCTCGACCAGTGCGTCACGGGAGGACTGCGCCGCGAAATGGTCACGGGCCTCCGACAGCGGAAGCGCGAGGTCGACGGCCAGCTTGTCGATGACCTTGGCCGCGAACCCCTTGGGAACGTTGATGCCCGTCCCCACCGCGCTGCCGCCGAGGGGCAGTTCGCCGACACGCGGCAACACCGCCTCCAGACGCTCGATGCCCTGTTCGACCTGGGCGGCGTAACCGCCGAACTCCTGGCCCAGGGTCACGGGCGTGGCGTCCATCAAATGCGTGCGCCCCGACTTCACGATCTTGGCGAACTGCTTCTGCTTCTTGCGCAACCCCTCCGCCAAGTGGCGCAACGCCGGCAGCAACTCGCCCTGCAACGACATGGCCGCGGCGATGTGGATGGCCGAAGGGAACATGTCGTTGGAGGACAGGGGCGCGTTCACGTCGTCGTTCGGATGGACCGACGCGCCGTCGCCGAGGCGCTCGGCCGCCAACGTGGCCAACACCTCGTTCATGTTCATGTTCGACGACGTGCCCGAGCCGGTTTGGTACACGTCGATGGGGAACTCGTCGTTCCACTGACCGGCCACCACTTCGGCCGCAGCCGACTGGATGGCGTCGGCCTTCGCCTTCGGGATCGACTTGCGGCGAGCGTTCTCGGCCGCGACCGCGCCCTTGATGGCGGCGAGGGCAGCGACGAGTGCCGGATCGATCGGAATGCCGGAGATGGGGAAGTTCTCGACGGCCCGCTGGGTTTGTGCCTGCCACTTGGCGTCCTTGGGGACACGCACCTCACCCATTGTGTCGTGCTCGATGCGGTACTCGCTCATGGTCGAAAGGTAGCCTGGTGCCTTCGCCCGACCCAAGGTGAGGTTGTTCCTTGCGCATGTCACGGCCGACGGCGATCGGCGCCCTGATCGGGGCGCTGGCGCTGTTCGTACCGACGATCGTCACGGCCCTCCCGGCATCAGGCGACCCCATCAGCGACAAGCAGGCCGAGGCCACGCGCATCCAGCGCCAGCTCGAGGCCCAGAGCGAGCGCGTCAGCATCCTCGCCGAGGACTACGACGAAGCCCGGGTGCAGGTCGCCACCATCGAGCAGCAGTTGCAGTCGTCCCAGGCCAAGGTGGCCACCACCGACGCGCAGGCGGGTGAGATCCGTGGCCGGCTCAAGGCTCAGGCGGTCGCGGCCTACGTGCGGGGCGGTTCGAGCCAGGCCATCGCGCTCCTCGCGGATGCCAAGCGCACCGACGATCTCGCGGTGCGCGGGCAGTACGTGCGCACCGTGACCTCGGGCGCGGCCGACGTCCTCGACGAGCTCAAGGCGGTGCGGATGCAGCTCGACGAGCAGCGGGCCGCGCTCGACGCCGCCCGGGCCGACGCCCGCCAGTCGGCGGCGCTGGCCGAGTCGAAGCGGCGCGCCGCGGCCACGGCCGAGGCCGAGCAGAAGGCGACGCTGGCCAAGGTCCAGGGCGAGCTCGGCGCGTTGGTCGCGGCCGAGGCCAAGCGGCGGGCCGAGGCCGAAGCCAAGCGGGTGCAAGCCGAGCTGGCCGCCAAGAAGGCCCGCGATGCCGCGGCCTCGGCCGCGGCCGCGGCCCGCAACCGCCCGTCGACGGCGACACCCTCGGGCACGACGCGGGGCGCGGCCCCGACCGGTTCCGCCGTCGCCGGCTCGACGGCCACGGGCCCGCCGGCCGCGGGCGCCGATGCCGCCGTGGCCGAGGCCAAGCGCCAGATCGGCAAGCCCTACCAATACGGCAGCCCGGGGCCCGACAGCTTCGACTGCTCCGGACTCACCTCGTTCGCCTGGCGGGCGGGCGGCAAGTCGCTCCCCCACTCGTCGCGGGCGCAATGGTCGGCCACCAGCCGGGTGGCGATCGGCGACGTCCAGCCGGGCGACATCCTCTTCTACGGCAACCCCATCCACCACGTCGGCATCTACGTCGGCGACGGCCAGATGGTCGAGGCCTCGGAAACGGGCGTGCCCGTGCGCTACGCGTCGATCTACCGCCGCGACCTCGTCGGCGCCGGAAGGGTCAATTAAGCCCTAGCCTCGGGCCATGCGCTTGGGGATCTTCGTCGAGAACAGCCGGATGTCGCGTGGGAGTGCCGACATCGACGCCTACGTGGCCGCCATCAAGGAGGTCGCCGACGCCGGGTTCGCCTCGGCGTGGTCACCCCAGGTGTTCGGTATGGACGCGCTGACGGCGCTGGCGTTGGCCGGCCGGGAGGCGCCGGGCATCGAGCTGGGCACGTCGGTGGTGCCGATCTACCCGCAGCACCCGACGACGCTGGCCCAGCACGCGCTGACGACGCAGTTCGCCCTCGGCGGCCGGCTCGTGCTCGGCCTCGGGCTCTCCCACCAGATCGTCGTCGAGAACATGTGGGGTTATTCGTTCGACAAGCCGGCCAAGCACATGGAGGAGTACCTCGACGTCCTGCAGCCGTTGCTGACCACGGGCAAGGTCTCGTTCCAGGGTTCGACGGTGAAGGCCAACGCCGACCTGCGCCTGCCCGAAGGCAACGACGTGCCCGTCATGCTGGCCGCCCTCGGCCCCCGCATGTTGGCGTTGGCCGGTTCGCGCACGGCCGGCACGATCACGTGGATGACCGGTCCCGAGACGATCGCCAACCACATCGCGCCCTCGATCGGGAAGGCCGCGGCCGAGGCCGGCAGACCTTCGCCCCGGGTCGTGATGGCGTTGCCCGTGGCCGTCACCGACGACGAAGCCGGTGCCAGGGAACGGGCCGGGCAACTCTTCGCCATGTACGGGATGCTGCCGTCGTACCGGGCCATGCTCGACCGCGAGGGAGCGGGCGGCCCTGCCGACGTGGCCATCGTCGGCGACAAGGCTTCCGTGCAACGCCAGGTCTCGGCCATGGAGGAGAAGGGCGCCACCGACTTCGTGGCCGCGCCCTTCGACAACCGGGAAGCGACCTTGGCGGCGTTGGCCGAGCTCTTGTAGGTCCCGGCTTGGAGATCCACTACCCGGCCGAACTCCCGATCACGGGGCGCAAGGACGAGATCCTCGACGCCCTGCGCACCTCGCAGGTCGTGGTCGTCGCCGGCGAGACCGGTTCCGGCAAGAGCACGCAACTCCCGAAGTTCTGCCTCGAGCTCGGACGGGGCGACGTCGCGGCCACCGGCAAACGCATCGGCCACACCCAGCCCCGGCGCATCGCCGCCCGGTCGGTGGCCGAGCGGGTGGCCGACGAGCTCGGCGATTCCGTCGGCGGCGTCGTCGGCTACGCCGTGCGCTTCACCGACCATGTCGGCGACGGCACCCGGGTCAAGGTGATGACCGACGGCATCCTCCTGGCCGAGATCCAGCGCGACCGGAACCTCAACCGCTACGACACGTTGATCATCGACGAGGCCCATGAGCGAAGCCTCAACGTCGACTTCATCTTGGGGTACCTCAAGCAGCTCCTGCCCCGCCGGCCCGACCTCAAGGTGGTCATCACCTCGGCCACCATCGACACCGAACGCTTCTCCCGCCACTTCGACGACGCGCCGGTGATCGAGGTCTCGGGGCGGACCTACCCGGTCGAGGTGCGTTACCGGCCGGTCGCCGACGGCGACGACGGCGATCCGGTGGTGCGGGCCGTCGAGGAGCTGTCTCGTGAAGGGCCGGGCGACATCCTCGTGTTCTTCAGCGGCGAACGCGAGATCCGTGACGCCGCCGACGCCATCACGGCTCGACGTCTACCTGACACTGAGGTCTTGCCGCTGTACGCCCGGCTGTCGGCGGCCGAGCAGCACCGCGTGTTCGCCCGCCATCCCGGGCGGCGGATCGTACTGGCCACCAACGTGGCCGAGACGTCGTTGACCGTGCCCGGCGTTCGTTACGTCGTCGACACCGGAACCGCTCGCATCTCCCGCTTCAACCGCCGGACGAAGGTGCAACGCCTGCCGATCGAGGCGGTGTCGCAGGCGTCGGCCAACCAGCGGGCCGGTCGTTGCGGTCGGTTGGGTCCCGGCGTGTGCATCAGGTTGTACGCCGAGGACGACTACCTCGCCAGGCCCGAGTTCACCGACCCCGAGATCCTGCGCACCAACCTGGCCTCGGTCATCCTCCAGATGGCCGCCATCGGGTTGGGCGACGTGGCCGCGTTCCCGTTCGTCGACCCGCCCGACGCGCGGGCGATCAACGACGGCGTGGCCCTGCTCGAGGAGTTGGGCGCGCTGTCCTCCGCCGGCGGGCTGACGAAGTTGGGCCGACGCCTGGCGGCGTTGCCGCTCGATCCCCGGCTCGGTCGGATGGTGCTGGCGGCGGCGGACAACGGGTGCGTGCGCGAGGTCATCGTCATCGCGGCGGCGTTGTCGATCCAGGACCCGCGCGAGCGGCCGTTGGAGTCTCGGGCCGAGGCCGACGAGAAGCACGCCCGCTTCGCCGACGGCGACTCCGACTTCCTCGGGCTGCTGAACCTGTGGCAGTACCTGCGGGAGCGGCAGAAGTCGATGTCGTCGAGCCAGTTCCGCAAGCTCTGCCGTTCCGACTACCTGAACTACCTGCGGGTGCGGGAGTGGCAGGACCTGTTCTCGCAGTTGCGGCAGATCTCGTCGGGGCTCGGGTTGCACGTGTCGGCGGCCACCGACGCCGTCGATCGCGACGGCATCCACCGTTCGTTGCTGGCCGGGCTGGTGTCGCACGTCGGCATGAAGGACGTCGAGCGCCAGGAGTACCTGGGCGCGCGCAACGCCCGCTTCGCCCTGGCCCCTGGTTCGGCGTTGTTCAGGAAGGCTCCCAAGTGGGTGATGGCGGCCGAGCTGGTGGAGACGACCCGCTTGTGGGCCCGGGTGGCGGCGCGGGTGCAGCCCGAGTGGATCGAGGCCGCGGCTGCCCATCTGGTCAAGCGCTCCTACAGCGATCCGTGGTGGGACGCGTCCCGGGGCGCGGCCATGGCGTTGGAGAAGGTGACGCTCTACGGCATCCCGTTGGTAACCGGGCGGCGGGTGCCGTTCGGGCCCATCGACCCGTCGTGGTCGCGCGACCTCTTCATCCGCCATGGGTTGGTGGAGGGCGACTGGCCCGGCGGTGCCCACCACCGGTTCGTGGCCGACAACAAGTTGCTCGTCGAGGACGTGCAGGCGTTGGAGGACCGGTGGCGTCGTCGCGACCTGCTGGTGTCGGAGGAGGCGCTGTTCGCCTGGTTCGACGCCCGGGTGCCATCCGACGTCGTGTCCGGGCGGCACTTCGACTCGTGGTGGAAACAGGCCTCCCGTTCGACGCCGACGTTGTTGCACTTGTCGTGGGCCGACGCCGTGGACGCCGAGGTCGGCGACCCGGCCGTGGCCTTTCCCGATGCGTGGATACAGGGGTCGCTGTCGTTGCCGGTTTCGTACCTGTTCGAGCCCGGCTCTTCGGACGACGGCGTGGTGGTACACGTTCCCCTGTCGGTGCTCAACCAGGTCTCGCCGGCCGGCTTCGACTGGCACGTGCCCGGGTTGCGGCTGGAGTTGGTGACGGCGTTGCTGCGGTCGTTGCCCAAGGTGGTGCGGCGTTCGTTCGTGCCCGCGCTGGAGTACGCCACGGCGTTCCTGGCCGCGGTCGGCCCCGGCGATGGTCCGTTGGTCGAGTCGTTGCAGCGTTACCTGACGTCGTCGACGGGCGTGGTGATTCCCCGGGGCGCGTGGGACGTCGCCGGATTGCCGACGCACCTGCGACTGCGGTTCTCGGTGGAAGAAGCGGACGGGTCCGTGGTGGCCGTCGGCCCCGACCTGGCCGCGTTGCAGGATCGGTTGCGGCCCGACATGCGGGCGGCGCTGTCGGGTGCGGCCGCGACCGGCGATGGCGGCTCGACGTCGTGGACGTTCGGCACCTTGGCCCGGGTGGTGGAGGACGGGTCGGTGCGGGCCTACCCGGCGTTGGTGGACGGGGGTTCGTCGGTGTCGGTGCGGATGTTCGAGAGCGCGGCGGCCCAGGCCCGTTCGATGGCTTCCGGCACGCGGCGGCTGTTGCTGTTGACGCTGCCGGCCCCAGCGCCGGTGCTCGGGCGGTTGCTCGACAACCGGACCAAGCTGGCCATCGCCACGAGTCCGTACGCTTCGCCGTCGGCGTTGATCGACGACGCCGTGGTGGCCGCGGTCGACTCATTGGTGGGCGCGTACGGCGGGCCCGCGTGGGACGAAGATTCGTTCGCGGAGTTGCGGGGCGCAGTCGGCGGTTCGGTGGTCGACGTCGCCCTGGAAGCGGTGCGCCAGGCGGGGGCGTTGCTGTCGGCGTGGCGGTCGATCGAGGACCGGTTGTCGGGGTTGGCGTTGTCAGGGGTGGTGGCCGACGTGCGTTCGCAGTTGGCCCGGTTGTTCGACGGTTCGTTCGTCTCGACGATCGGCGTCGATCGGTTGGGCGACGTCGCTCGGTACCTGACGGCGATCGAGCGCCGGCTCGACAAGCTGCCGGCCGAGGCCGCCCGTGATGCCTCTCGGATGGCGGTGGTGCAGGGGTTGGAGGATGCCTACGACGACCTGGTGGCGACGGCGCCGTTGAGCGGGCCCGAGCCGGAGTTGGTAGAAGTGCGCTGGATGATCGAGGAGTTGCGGGTCAGCCTGTTCGCCCAGACGCTGGGGACGCCCTACCGGGTGAGCGAGGAACGGATTCGCAAAGCGATGGCCACCATCGGTGGCTGAGGGAGAGTGATGGCAATGACCGAGGTGTCCGAGCGGTACCGGCGGCTGTCCGATGCGTTCGCGGCCAAGATCGCCGGCGTTCCCGAGGCCGCGTGGTCGAACGAGACGCCGTGCGAGGAGTGGACGGCCCGCGACTTGGTGGCCCATGTGGTGGCGACCCAGGGCATGTTCGAGGGGTTGGTCGGGCGGTCGATCGGCGACCTGCCGTCGGTCGAGGAGTCTCCGGCGGCGGCGTGGGACGCGGCCCGTTCCGTCATCCAGCGCAACTTGGAGGACCCGTCCTCGGCCTCGGTCGAGTTCGACGGCTTCTCCGGGCGTTCGACATTCGAGGCCGCCGTCGACCGGTTCCTCTGTACCGACCTGGTCGTCCACGGTTGGGACCTGGCCCGGGCGACCGGACAGGACGAGACCATCGCGCCCGAGGTCGTGACCCGGGTGAAGGGCATCGCCGAGGGTTTCGGCCAGGGGATGCG
>JAXDPV010000198.1:0-2854 GCA_034668185.1 Actinomycetota bacterium | reverse complement strand
TTGGGCCGGCAAGGCGAGAGCTGGCCCGGCGGCAGGTAACCGGCACGCGCCACCGGAGCGGCGGCCGCGATGAGGCCGACGAAAGCGACGGCAGTGATCCCCTTGCGCATCCCGCATTCCCCCCTTGCCGACGGGAGAATTCGGTGGAAACCGGACGAACTCCTTCTACGCCTCGACCGCCTCCAAGACCGAATCGGGGATGTCGAAGTTGGCGTAGACGTCGCCGACGTCGTCGTGGTCCTCCAGCGCGTCGATCAGGCGCAGCACCTTGCGGGCGTCGCCCTCGCTCTCGAGCGGGATCGACTGGGTCGCCAGCATGGTCAGGTCGGCCGAGTCGTAGGCGATGCCGGCCGCCTCCAGCGCCGCCGTCAACGTGTGCAGGTCGGAGGGCCCCGACGTGAGCTGCCACGTGTCGCCCTGGTCTTCGAGGTCTTCGGCGCCAGCCTCCAACGCCACCTCCATGAGCTCGTCCTCGCCGATCTTCTTGGGCAGGATGATCACGCCCTTGCGCTCGAATTGCCACGCCACCGCGCCGGGTTCGGCCATCGACCCGCCGAGCTTGGTGAAGACCGTCCGCACGTCGGGGCCGGTGCGGTTGCGGTTGTCGGTGAGGCACTCGACGATGACGGCCACGCCCGACGGCGCATACCCCTCGTAGGACACCGTCTCGTACTTGACGCCCTCCAGCGCGCCCGTCCCCCGCTTGATCGCCTTCTCGATGGTGTCGAGCGGCACCGACGACGATCGGGCCTTCTGGTACATGGTCCGCAGCGACGGGTTCATCTCGATGTCGCCGCCGCCCTCACGGGCCGCCACCTCGACCTGGCGGATCAGCTTGGCGAACAGCTTCCCCCGGGCCGCGTCCTGCGCGCCCTTCTTGTGCTTGATCGTCGCCCACTTGGAATGACCGGACATGCCCTTAGTCTCCTAGGAACAGCGAGTGGATGCGCAAGTCGGGCGAAAGCTCGGGGTGAAAGGCGGCCACCAGCACGCTCCCCGACCGGCACAGCACGGGGTGGCCGTCGACCGTGGCCAGCACCTCGACGCCCTCGCCGGCCCGCTCCACGAACGGGGCCCTGATGAAGACGGCGTCGAACGGCTCGTCGCCCAACGCGTCGACGTCGAGCGAGGTTTCGAAGGAGTCGACCTGGCGGCCGAAGGCGTTGCGGCGCACGGTCAGGTCGATGGCCCCGAAGAAGCGTTGGTCGGGCCGGCCGTCGAGCACGTCGGACGCCAGCAGGATCATGCCGGCGCACGTGCCGAACACCGGCATCCCCTCGGCCAACGCCGAGGCCACCGGATCGAAGAGGCCCGACGATTCGAGGAGCAACGACATCGTCGTCGACTCGCCGCCGGGCAGCACCAGGGCGTCGACCCCACTGAGGTCTTCCGGCGTGCGCACCTCGACCGGGTGCGCGCCCAACTCCGACAGCGCCGACGCGTGCTCGCGTACCGCGCCTTGCAGGGCGAGGACCCCGACCTTCACCAACCGCGATCGGCGAGCTTGGTCTCGACAGAGTTGGCGTCCTGACCCCGCATCGCGCTGCCCAAGCCGCGCGACACCTTGGCCACGATCGACGCGTCGCGGTAATGGGTCGTGGCTTCGACCACCGCACGGGCCATGCGGGCCGGGTTCTCGCTCTTGAAGATGCCGGAGCCGACGAACACCGACTCGGCGCCGAGCTGCATCACCAGGGCGGCGTCGGCCGGGGTGGCGATGCCGCCGGCGCAGAACATCGGCACCGGCAGCTTGCCCGTCTCGGCCAGCTCCTGCACCAGGCCGACCGGCGCTTGCAAAGCCTTGGCCCAGCCGTAGAGCTCGGCCGAGTCGGCCTGGCCGACGCGCTTGATGTCGCCGAGGATCGCCCGCAGGTGGCGCACCGCGTGCACGACGTCGCCGGTGCCGGCCTCGCCCTTCGAGCGGATCATGGCCGCGCCCTCGGAGATGCGGCGCAGGGCCTCGCCCAGGTTGGTGGCCCCGCACACGAAGGGCACGGTGAAGGCCCACTTGTCGATGTGGTGGAGCTCGTCGGCCGGGGTCAGCACCTCGGACTCGTCGATGTAGTCGACGCCGAGGGCCTCGAGCACCTGGGCCTCGGCGAAGTGGCCGATGCGGGCCTTGGCCATCACCGGGATCGTGACCGCGGCCTTGATCCCCTCGATCAGCGCCGGGTCGCTCATGCGGGCCACGCCGCCGTCGCGCCTGATGTCGGCCGGCACCCGCTCGAGGGCCATGACCGCCACCGCGCCGGCGTCCTCGGCGATCTTGGCCTGCTCGGCGTCGACCACGTCCATGATCACGCCACCTCGAAGCATCTCGGCCAGCCCCCGCTTGACGCGGTCGGTACCAGTGCGGCGGGCTTCGGGGTTGTCGGCCATGACCACCGAGTCTACGGCCGTGACCGCCGTTCTAAGAAACGGTTACCGAGCCCCCGGTCGGCGGCAGCATCAGCAGCACCCGGCCCTGGGGGAACTGCACCGGCGCGCCCGACTCGTCGGTGTAGACGGTCATGGCCGTGGGCGACGACTTCGACCACGAGACCTTGAGCTGCTTGCCCTGGGCCAGGATCACGGCGCTGCCCTTGCCCACGACCACGGCCTCGTCGACCGGGTTCTGGGCCGAGTCCTTGTACCCCGCGCTCTTGTAGGGCGTGGTCTGGACGATGACGGTGGTGAACGCCAGTTGGCCGCCGTTCTGGATGGTGTGGGGCCGGCCGTTGGTCGAGCGCAACCACCGGCCCGAGGCCGCGTCCCACTCCAGCAGCGCGGTCGTGCGGGGGCCGAACACCACCGTGGCCTTGGTCGCGGGCGTGGCCGCGGCCGGCGCGTACGACTGGCCCTCGGCCAGGAACGG
>JAXDPV010000197.1:0-11451 GCA_034668185.1 Actinomycetota bacterium | reverse complement strand
GCACCAGCAGGGCCACGCCCGCGCCCCCGGGCAGCACCACGTCGAGGGCCCGGGTCGCCAGTGGCACCAGTGGAAAGAAGCGGATCTCGATGCGGGGCAGGGGCGCGTAGCCGAAGCGGGCGATGTTGACGTAGCGCTCGGCGTCCCAGCCGAGCAAGCCCTGGGCCACGTGGTGGCGCACCGCGCTGGGCGCCGGGTGGAGGAACGACCTGACGGCGTGGGCGCCGACGAGCGTGCAGGCCACCAGCACCCGGCCCGCGAGCCACGGCGGCAGCGCCACCCGCAGGTCGTCGACGACTCCGGGCCCGAGGCCGAGACCGGCCCGCGCCACCGCCCTCCGGGTCGCCGGCGGCGAGGTCGTCAGCACGCGCCCGTGTTTACCTCCTGAACGCACCCGCGTGTAGACCGGTGCTCTTGGGGTAAGGGGCGTCATGCAGGTGGTTACACGCGTCGAAGAACGAGAACCGAAGGCGATCGAGCGCGGCCGCACCGCCGCCGGTCGGTCGCGCCCCGGTCCGTGGTCGTGGTCGTGGCCCGCCGCCGCCGGGGGCGTCCTCGTCGTCGCCGGCATCGCCCTGCGCCTCTGGGCCCCGAGCGCGCTCTGGCTCGACGAGGCCCAAGCCGTAGCCATCGCCCGCCTCCCTGTCCCCGACCTGTTCGCCGCCCTCCGCCAGGACGGCGCCCCGCCCCTCTACTACCTCCTGCTCCACGGCTGGATCACCGCCTTCGGATCGAGCGGGGTGGCGGTGCGCTCGCTGTCGGTGTGCCTCTCCCTCGCCGCCCTCGCGCTGGCGTGGAAGGTGGGCGAGGTCGTCGGCGGCCGCCGGGCCGCGGGCGCGGCCACCGTCCTCCTGGCCACCTCGCCCTTCGCCATCCGGTACGCCACCGAAGCCCGGATGTACGCCCTCGTCCTCGTGCTGGTGCTCGCCGGCCTGGCCCTGGTGCTGGCGCGGGCGCGGCCCAGGCCGCCGATCCGCCTGGCCGGGGTCAGCGCGGTGGTGGCCGCGCTGCTGCTCACCCACTACTGGGCCTTCTTCTTCCTCGGCGCGGCCATGCCGGCCCTGGCGTGGCGGGCGTGGCGGCGACCGGCGTCCCGCTACGACGACACGTGGCTCCTGGCCGCCATGGGCGCGGGCGTCGTGCCCTTCCTTCCGTGGCTGCCGTCGTTCCTCGTCCAGCTCGGACACACCGGTGCGCCGTGGGGTCGTGCGCCCGGGTTCTCGATGGTCGAGTGGGCCATCCGGGGCTTCTCCGGCGGGAACGGCGACGCCGCCCGCTCGCTCGAACTGCTGCTGATCGCCTTCGTCGGCAGCGTCGTCATCGCCCGCACCCGCCGGACGGGCACGCTCGCGCTGCTCGGCCTGGGCACGTTGCTCGTGGGCGCGGCCGTCACCCTGGTGACCGGCGACGGCTTCGCCCCTCGGCACGCCACCGTTGCCTTCCCCCCGTTGCTCCTGGCCGCGGCCGCGGGCATGGCCGACCTCGAGCCGGCGCGGGTGCGCAGGTCGGTGCTGGCGCTGGCCGCGGTCCTCGGCCTGCTCGCGGCCTGGCCCGCGGTGTGGGCGCCGCGCACCCAAGCGGCCGAGGTGGCCGCGGTCCTTCGGGAGAACGCCGCGCCCGGCGACGCCGTCGTCGCCTGCCCCGACCAGCTCGCGCCCGCCCTCGCCCGGCTCGTGCCTTCGGCCGGCATCACCGCCTACCCGCCCGGCACCCTGCACGAGGGCCGCGTCGACTGGACCGACTACCGCGACCGGGTGACGGGCGCGGACCCCGCGGCCTTCGCCCGCACCCTCGACGCCACCTACGCCGGGCGGGCGATCTGGCTGGTGTGGTCGCCGAACTACGAGGGCGTCGGGTCGCGGTGCCGCAAGGTGCAGCGGGCGTTGGCCGAGCTGAGGCCGGCGGGCCGCCAGGCCGTGCGCTTGCGCCGGGCGGTGTTCGAGAACGCCGCCCTCTGGTACGCCCCGGCCCGCTGAGCTTTCGCTAGCGGCGGAGCCAGCGGCGGGCGGCCGGCCGGGGGAAGACGTCGGCCTCGAGGCCGGCGAACAGGCTGAGGTCGGGGCGGGGCACGAGGGGCACGCTCGCCTGCCACGCCGGCGGCCGGCGGGTGTTGGCGTTGCCGAGGGCGACGACGGCGGCGAGCAACTCGGCCCGCTCCTTGTCGAGGTCGGCCTCGATGGCCTGGGGAGCGTCGGGGCGGGCCGTCAGGTCGAGGCGGCAGGCCGGGCAGATCGTGGCCACCCGATCGACCAACTGGTGGCAGTTCCGGCAGTGGAGCTCCATGGGTACCTCCTGTTCAGGAGGGTACCGGTCTCGACCTGCGGGTGGCGGCCCACGTGAACACGTTTCCGATGGCCAGGAGGCCGATCCCGAGGACCATCAACTCGAAGGGGTCGAAACCGGTGGTGGCCAGGGCCGCCGGCCGTCGTCGCACCTGCACGCCGAGGACCTCGGTCGCCCTGGCCGGGGGCGTGACCGTGGTCGGGGTGGCCGCCGGCCGCTCGATCGTCAGCGGCTCGCCGATCACGTCGGTGGTGGTGTCCGGCGACTCCTGGGCCCGGGCCGGTAGGGCCACGACCAGCGACGCCATCACGCAACCGAGGACCACGCCGAGGCGGGCCCATCGGATCATCGGGCCGTCAGCGATCCCGGCGGGTTCGGCGGCGGAGGGCCCCGCCGGCGACCAACATGCCAAGGCCGGGCAGGAGCAGCGACTCGCCCCCGGTCGAGGGGTTGCCCTGCGATCCCGAGGCCACGCTGCCGGTGCCGCCAGAGCCGAGCCCGCTGCCTGACGACGCCGACGTGGTCGGCAAGGTGGTCGGGGCCGACGGCAACGTCACCGTCGTGGTCGGGGAAAGCGCGGCGGTGGTGGCGGTGGTGGTGATCGACGACTGGAGCGCGGTCGTGGTCGTCCCGCCGCCGGTGGCCACGTCGCTCCCCGAGTCGTCCGACGACGTGGTGACGGCCGCGACGATCCCGCCCCCCAGCAGGAGCACGATCACTGCCACCAGCACGTTTCGAGCTCGTGCCGTCAATTCCGTCAGGGGACTCTCTTCTCCCAGTAGATCGAGAGCGGGTGACGGGAGTCGAACCCGCGTCACCAGCTTGGAAGGCTGGAGCTCTAGCCATTGAGCTACACCCGCGTGGATCTTGGCACGCTAGCCGCCCGCGGAGGCGGACGGTTACGTCGGGGAGGGGGGATTTGAACCCCCGACCGCCTGCCCCCAAAGCAGGTGCGCTACCACTGCGCCACTCCCCGTGGTTCTTGCTTCCGACGTGCACGATCCGTCAGGAACCCGTCTCCACCTGCGCCTTCACCAGCAACCGTCCCTCCCTTATGTCTAGGTGTGCTCGAGTGTGCCCAGGATTGAAGCGCCGGTGGGACGGCGTCGGCAAAGGCTAGGCGCTGGCGAACTAGCAGGTGCCGTGTCACTCGACGTGTCCGTGACCGGCACTTCTGGGTCACGCAGCCCGCCGCCCGTCGCACGCGTCGGTCTGGAAGCAGGCCTGATCGGTAAACTCTGACAATGGGGTCCGGCCGGCGGGTTGTGGGGGAAGAGGTTGGCGACGGCGCCGTCCGGCAAGGGCCCAAGCAGCCCGGCGCGGCGACCGGTGCGGGGTCGACGATCGTGATGGTCGATCGCCTCCAGCGCGCGGTGGGCAACGCAGCGGTGACGGCACTGCTCGCCCGGGGAGGACCGTTGTCGCTGCAGCGAATTCGCGTCGACCTCCCCGCCGGTGGGTCGGTAGGCGAAGGTGCGACCAATAGCCGAGAAGGTGTGAAGCTCGTCCTCGACCGACTCCACGTGCTGTGGGCGATCACGAATGACGAGTTCGACCGGGTCTATCCCGGTGTCTCGGCGCTCGCCCCGGGTGATCCGGTGACGGATGCCGCGACCTTGCGCACCGTGCGGAACTCGCTGGCCCGGGCAGACGAACCGACACTCGCCGCCGCGGTGGCGCAGGCGCAGTTCAACCTCCCGGTATCGGCATCCGTTGGCCGTGCGCAGCCGAATTCCGTCGCGGACATCCTCATGTTGCAGGACCTCCTGCACACCCACTGGCACCTCACCAACGACGCCTACGACCGCGAGCGAGCCGCCGTCCTGGCAGGGAGGCCGAGGACAAGCGTCAATCTCTCGCAGACCTACGCCGGCATCACCAAGCTGAAGCGGGCCGCGATCGCGGGAACAGGGAAGCAAGGGTGGGACCCGCTCATTCGCGCCGACGAGGCCGGCCCGCCGGGGCCAGGCGGCACCGACCGACTCGCGGATCGTTCCTTTCAGTACGACGAGTTTCTTGTCTTCGTTCCTTCTGGGGCGGTGGCTTCGGCCGTCAACCGCGTCCATGTCTTCTTCTCCGCTGGGGGCGTGGTGGGCGCCGATTCGCACACCGAACACCATGGGCTCAGGGGCGCAGCGGAGTCCCATGACTGGATCCTCGTCGGCGTGCCTGGCGAAGTGGGTGTTCCCCATGGGATCACCCTCGCCCAGATTCGAGAGGCGCTGGAATCAACCGGTCGGGCGGCCCGTGTCGATGCCGTCCGCATGAGCGCTCACAGCCGGGGCAACGGCGGTCTGGCCAAGACGTTGCGGCGACGTCTGATCGACCCAAGCCTGATCGAGCACGTCACCGTGTTGGACGGCTCGGACTTCCACCGATCGCTCACCGCTGGCTTCCGCAGCAGTCGAATCCCACCGGCAAACATCACGGCGGACTTCGTCACCACCGGGCCGTTTCCGATGCGCGGCGTTCGCAGTCAGGGCATGGACGCCGAAGGCATCCGGGCCATTGGATACGCCCGCCTCATCAACGACGCCGTCACGCTCGGTCGAGTCAGCGCCCTGCCGCCAGCCATCGCCGGCCTCGTCAGCGCGGTGACCTTGCCATCCCGCGGGTCGTTCTCGGCGAACTCACCGCCGCCGGCAGGCAAGACGAGCATCAACGCCTTCGTCAGAGCGAACCGAGCTGCGCTCCGCGGCCTTCTTGTGGGCGAACGGAGCGTCAACAACGTCGGGCAACTGTCGTCCGCCCGGGACACCTCGCCGTATGCGTTCGTGGAGTGGAACAACTTGCTGAACATCAACGATCCCAATGCCCCGAGGGATCAATGGCGATCGGTTTCCGCCGGCATCTACTCCCACCACCTCTTCGTCGCCGAGGTCGCCGACGACCTCTTTGCCTAGGCGCCGTTAGCAGGGCACGCTCAGACGGTAGTCAGCGCAACTGCCCCCAAAAGCAGGTGCGCTATCACTGCGCCACTCCCCGTCGACGTCGGCGGCCAGCGTAGCGGTGGAGCTCTTCTTCCTCGTTGGTGAGGGTCGTGATCGGGCGGCCGTCGGCCGTGGTCAGGTCGACCCGGATCGGGCCGTGGCGGCGGAAGGCGTCGGTGGCCCGGCGGATCTCATCGGGGGTGCGGACGTCGACGACCACGGGCGTGCCCCGCTCGGCGGCCAGCGGCTCGAGCGGGCCCTTGGCCGCCAGCCCGCCGCCGTCGACGAAGCCGATGGTGGCCCCGGCGAAGGCACCGACCACCCCGGCGATCACCAAGCGGGTGCCGAGTCCGACCGACGGGAACGGCACCAGCCCGAGGGGCACGCTCACCACGAAGCCCACGATCACCCCGAGGGTGACGCCCACGAGCAGGCCCTTGGTCATCTCCTTGGTGAAGGGCCCGATGCTGCCCGGGCCGACGACGGTGTGCTCGAGCTCCTCCCGCATCTCGGCCTTGAGCGACTCGACCTCGGCGGTGCGCCCGCCGACCCGGGGCCCGCGGCCCAGGACCGAGCGCACGTCACGAGCCGCCTCCTCGGCGTCCTGCTCGGTGCGGAAGACGGCGACGACTTCGTTCACGGTGTCCGGCATCGCCACGGCACCTACCCGGATACGGTGGCTCCCATGCGGGTGGGAGCGGTCACCGAGGTGTGGCGCTACCCGGTCAAGTCGTTGGCCGGCGAGCGCCTCGACGGGCCGGTGCCGTTCGGTCCGGCCGGCGTCGAGGGCGACCGGGGCCTGGCCGTGGTCGACATCGACAGCGGCAAGGTGTTGTCGGCCAAGCGGGTGCCCGAGCTCCTGCAGGCCCGGGCCACCTACCTCGGCAACGGTCGGGTCGCGATCGAGGGGTCCGGCTTCGAGGTCACCAGCGACGACGCCGACGCCGCCTTGTCGCGATGGCTCGGCCGCCGGGTCCGCCTGTCCACCCCCACCCCGGGAGAGCGGGCCGTCTTCGAGATGGACGACGGCTCCGACATCCGCACCCCGCCGGGCTCGTTCTTCGACTCCCGCTCGACCCTCCCCCGCGTCACCACCGCCAGCCTCGGTGACTGGGACGCCATCCGCTTCCGCCCCAACTTCGTGGTCGAGACCGAGGCCGGCGAGAGCGAGGACGGTTGGGTCGAGCGCGACCTCGCCATCGCCGGCGTGCCGGCCCACGTCCGCAAGCGCACCTCGCGATGCGTGATGACCGGCGACGCCTACCGCACGATCCTGGCCACCCGCAACGGCGACCTCGGCGTCTACGTCGACGCCCGCGACGACGGCAAGGTCGCGCCCGGCGCGATCGTCGAGCTGCTGTGAACGACGGCGAAGACGTCGAAGAAGTCGAGCCCGACCCCCGGCTCTCCTTCGCCAACGAGCGCACCTTCCTCGCCTGGCACCGCACCGCCCTCGCCCTCATCGGGGCCGGACTGGCGGTCACGCAGATCCTGCCGCCGTTCGAGTTCACCGGCGGGCGACGGGTGCTCGGCCTGCCCCTCATCGCCCTCGGGGGCATCATCGCCTTCACCAGCTACGGCCGGTGGAAGGCCAACGAGCGGGCCATGCGCCAGCACCAACCCCTGCCGTCGCATTGGCTGAACCAGGTGCTCGGGATCGTGGTCGGCGTGGCCGCGATCGTGGCCGCCGTCCTGGCGATCGTGGGCCCAAGATGATGCAGGACCCGGGCATGGCCGAGGAGCGCACCGCCCTCGCCTGGAACCGGACCGGGCTGTCGAGCCTGGCCGCGGCCGGCGTCGCCCTCAAGGTCTTCTGGGGCCGGTCGCCGGCGGGGGTCGCACTCGCCGGCCTTCTCGTCGTCATGGGCGTGGTCGCCTACGGCGCCGGCCGCCGGGAGGGCCGCTCCACCGCCCAGCGGCTCCGCCTCATGAGCCTCGCCGCGACCGCGTCGGCCGTTCTCGCTGCCATCATCGGGTAGCCGCCGACCGCCGGTAGACTGCCGCGCTCTATGAAGGCCACGGTCGAGCCCCTGGAGGGCAACAAGGTCAAGCTGTCGGTCGAAGTCGACGAGCTCGAGTTCGGCAAGGCGGTCGATGCCGCTCTCCGGAAGTTGGCCCGCGAGGTCCGCATCCCCGGCTTCCGCCCGGGCAAGGCGCCCCGTCAACTCCTCGAAGCCCGCATGGGCAAGGACGGCCTGCGCCAGGAGGCGCTCAGGGAAGCGCTCCCCGAGTACTACGCCGAGGCGCTGCGCCAGACCGAGGTCGACGCCATCGCCCCGCCCGAGATCGACGTCACCGGCGGCGCCGACGAGGGCCCGCTCGCCTTCGACGCCGTGGTCGAGGTGCGGCCCCAGATCAACCTGGCCGGGTACCAGGGCCTGCAGGTCACGGTGCCGTCGCCGGTCGTCACCGACGAGGAGCTCCAGAAGCAGATCGACCGCCTGCGCCAACCGTTCGGCGAGCTGCGCGAGGTCACGCGCCCGGCCCAGGACGGCGACCACGTCACCGTCAACCTCAACGGCTTCCGCGACGGCGAGCCCGTGGCCGGCCTGACCCTGGAGGACTTCCTCTACGAGGTCGGCACCGGCGGCATCGTCCCCGAGGTCGACGAACAGCTCCGTGGTGCCAAGCCGGGAGACATGCTCGAGTTCGACACCGAGGCCGACCAACTCTCGTTCAAGGTCCTGGTCAAGGACGTGAAGGAGATGGTGCTCCCCGAGGTCACCGACGAGTGGGCCGGCGAGGCCAGCGAGTTCGAGACCGTGGCCGAGCTCGAGGCCGACCTGCGCCGGCGCATGGGCATGGTCAAGAAGGTGCAAGCCAACCTGGCCATCCGCGACAAGACCGTCGAGGCCATCGCCGAGCTGGTGCAGGACGACGTGCCCGAGCCCCTCGTCAACTCCGAGATGGAGCGCCGGCTGCACGACCTCTCCCACCGGCTCGAGGCCCAGGGCGCCGACATCCAGCAGTACCTGGCGGCCACCGGCCAGGCCGGCGACCAGCTCGTGGCCGACCTGCGCACCACCGCCACCGAGTCGGTCAAGGCCGACCTGGCGCTGCGGGCCGTGGCCGAGGCCGAGGGCCTGGAGGCCACCGACGAGGACGTCGACAAGGAGCTCGAGGGCCTGGCCGAGCGGATGGAGCAGCCGCCCGACGAGCTGCGCCACCAACTCGAACATGCCGACCAAATGCCCGCGGTACGCTCGGACATCCGAAAGGCGAAGGCCCTGGGCTGGCTCATGGAACACGTCGAGATCGTCGACGAAGAGGGCAACCCGATCGATCGGGCCGACCTCGAACCGGACACCGTGGAGGACTCCGAGTGACCTGGCTACCCAACGGCATCGAGGGACAGGGGCTGCAACAGCGCAGCATCGACCTCCCGACCCGGCTCCTCGACGAGCACATCGTCTTCCTGCAGACGCCCATCGACGACCAGGTGGCGGCGGCCATCTGCCTCCAGCTCATCTGGCTCGAGTTCAAGAACGCCGACCGGGCCATCAACCTCTACATCAACTCGCCAGGCGGCGACATCACCGCGCTGTTCGCGATCTACGACACCATGCAGTACGTGAAGAACGACATCAGCGTGGTGTGCCTCGGGCAGGCGGCGTCGGCGGCGGCGGTGTTGCTGTCGGCCGGTACCAAGGGCCTGCGCTACGCCCTGCCCCACAGCCGGATCATGCTCCACCAGCCCTACGGCGGGGTCGCCGGGCAGGCATCCGACATCGAGATCCAGGCCAAGGAGATCCTCCGTATGCGGGAGGAGATCGACCGGGTTCTGGCCTTCCACACCGGTCAGGAGATCGAACGGGTGAGCCGTGACACGAACCGCGATTTCTACTTGAGCGCCAACGAGGCCCGCGAGTACGGCATCATCGATGAGGTGATCACCAACCGAGACCTGGCGGCGGTGCCCCAAGCCGCCGGCGTGGCCTAACCGAGGGCGGGGGGACTCCAGACGATGGCGAAGTTCGGAGACGGGGGCGATCTCGTCAAGTGCAGCTTCTGTGGCAAGTCGCAGAAGCAGGTCAAGAAGCTCATCGCCGGGCCAGGCGTGTACATCTGCGACGAGTGCATCGACCTGTGCAACGACATCATCGAGGAAGAGCTGTCGGGGGAGTCGGAGGTTCGCTTCGACGAGCTGCCCAAGCCCCGTGAGATCTACACCTTCCTGAACGATTACGTGATCGGGCAGGATCGGGCCAAGAAGATCCTTTCGGTCGCGGTCTACAACCACTACAAGCGGGTGCAGGCCGGGGCCAACGAGGCCGACGTCGAACTGTCGAAGTCGAACATCTTGTTGCTCGGCCCCACGGGGTGCGGCAAGACGCTGTTGGCCCAGACGCTGGCCCGCATGTTGAACGTGCCCTTCGCCATCGCCGACGCCACCGCGCTGACCGAGGCCGGCTACGTCGGCGAGGACGTCGAGAACATCCTCCTGAAGCTGATCCAGGCGGCCGACTACGACGTCAAGAAGGCCGAGACCGGGATCATCTACATCGACGAGATCGACAAGATCGCCCGCAAGTCGGAGAACCCGTCGATCACCCGTGACGTGTCGGGCGAGGGCGTGCAGCAGGCGCTGTTGAAGATCCTCGAGGGGACGACGGCGTCGGCGCCGCCCCAGGGTGGGCGCAAGCACCCGCACCAGGAGTTCATCCAGATCGACACGACCAACATCCTCTTCATCTGCGGGGGTGCGTTCGCCGGGCTCGACAAGATCATCGAGGGCCGGGTCGGTCGCAAGTCGATCGGCTTCCGCACCGAGGTCGACAAGGACAAGAAGGACCTCTCGGAGGTCTTCGTCCACGTCACGCCGGAGGACCTGTTGAAGTTCGGGCTGATTCCCGAGTTCGTCGGCCGGCTTCCGGTCATCGGCGCGGTGCAGAGCCTCGACCACGAGGCGCTGATCGCGATTCTCGTGCAGCCGAAGAATGCTCTCGTGAAGCAGTACAAGCGGACGTTCGCGCTCGACAACATCGAGCTCGAGTTCTCCGACGACGCGCTGGAGGCGATCGCCGACCAGGCGCTGCTTCGTGGGACCGGTGCCCGTGGGCTCCGGGCCATCCTCGAAGAGGTGCTGCTCGAGGTGATGTACGACCTGCCTTCCCGCACCGACATCGGCAAGTGCTTGATCGACCGGTCCGTCGTGCTCGAGCGGGTCAACCCGACGTTGGTTCCCCGCACCGAGACGCCGACGAAGACCGACCGGCCCCGCCGGGCCGCTTCCTAGTCCTCTTCGACGTCCGCGATCGCGTTCGTCGGCGCCTCGCCGGCGAGGACGGCGTCGATGGCCGGCAGGTACTGGTCGAAGGTGACGACGTTGGCCACCACGATGTTCCTGATGAGCTCGCGGGTGGCGCCGGCGTCGAGGGCGTCGAGGGACGTGCGGAACCTGACCTCGCCGCCGTCGTGGTCGAGCTCGAAGTTGCCCACGGCCAGGCCGAAGTTGGCCCGGTTGCACAGCTCGGCGATCGCGTGCCGTTGTTCGGGCTCGACCAGCGTCGTGTGGGTGGAGACGAACACCACCCGGCCGTCCTCGGGGTAGACGTGGACGTGGCACGGCCAGGCGCCCCGCTCGCCCTCGAAGCTGGTCTCGTAGAGCTCGCCTGGCTCGACCTCGGCGACGGGCCAGTCGTGGCCGGCGAAGAACTCGAGCACGGCGGCGGCCAGGGGCGGCATCCGGTGAACGCTAGTTCCGGCTCGGGCCTTGCTGGGTAGGCTGCCGGGCATGAGGAAGCTCGTGAAGATCGCGTTCGTGGCAGGTGTGGCCGGGGCCACGGCGGGGGCCGTGCAAGCCTTCCGCAAGGACGAATCGACCGAGGTGATCGCCCAGAAGGCCTTGCGGGGAGCGGGCGAGGCGGCCGCCGTGGGCGCGGCCGTGGGCCTCGTGCTCGACCGCCGCTCCCGGCGCCGGCGGGCCAAGGCCAAGGTGAAGGCCGTGCGCTTCGGCGCCGCCGGCTTGGCCGCGGCGAGACCCGCACTCGGGCACGCCCTCGAGGTGGCGGCGACGATGGCCGAGGCCACCAGGCCCAAGGTCGAGCACGCCGTCGAGGTCGCCCGGCCCCACGTCGAGCAAGCGGCCAAGGTCGCCCGCGACCGGGCCGTCGAAGCCGCCGAAGCCGCCCGCCCCCGCGTCGAGCAAGCCGCCAAGCTGGCCCAAAAGCGCGTCATGGAAGCCCGGGCGGCCTAGCCCCCTTCCCCCCCTCGGGGGGGGGGGGGGGGGGGGGGGGGG
>JAXDPV010000196.1:0-16228 GCA_034668185.1 Actinomycetota bacterium | reverse complement strand
ATGGCGATGGCGAGCAGGATGGCGATGATGAGCACGACGACCATGAGCTCGATGAGGGTGAAACCCTCATCGTCGGAGTCGAAGCGCTTGCGAAGCGTGGCAAGCATTTGGTGGGTTCCCTTTCGGTAATGACAATGGATAGCGAGCCCTGTTCCCACCTCTTGGGCTCCTCCCGGGTACTGCACCGGTGTCGAGTCCTCCAGGTAGCCCGGCTAGCCGCCCCCCTCCAGTGTCGTGGGGTGAGGCCCCGTGGCATTGCGCCCCCGCCTTTCGACGGGTTTGCCTTTGTCAAGAGCACTGCTCGCACTACTGGTATCGGACAGGCCCCTCGACCGCTTGAGGAATATTCAGGCCGTTTTGCGCGGTCCGGTTACTGGATCAGCTTGATGATGTTGAACATCGGCATGTAGAGCGAGATCACCATGCCGCCGACGGCGCCGCCGAGCACCACGATGAGGGCCGGCTCCAACAGCGAGGTGAGGGCGTCCACCGTGGCCTCGACCTCCTGCTCGTAGAACTTGCCGATGCGCTCGAGCATGTCGTCGAGGGCGCCGGTTTCCTCGCCCACGGCCATCATCTGCACGACCATCGGGGGGAAGACCTTGTGGTTGGCCAGGGGCCGGTGCAACGATTCGCCGCCCCGGACGGCCGACTGCACGTCGAGGACCGCCTTGGCCATCACCGAGTTCGACACGGTGTCGATCACGATGTCGAGGGCCTCGAGGATGGGCACGCCGGAGCGCAGCAGGGCCGACAGCGTGAGGGTGAAGCGGGTCAGCGCCGTCTTCTGCACCAGGCCGCCGAACACCGGCACCCGCAGCTTGAACGCGTCCCACGCGTCGCGACCGCTCGTGGTGTTGATCCAGCGGCGGAAGCCCCAGGCGGCGGCGATGGTGGCGACGAGGAAGACCGGGAAGAACTTCGTCAGGATGCCGGACACCACCAGCAGCACACGGGTGGGCAGGGGAAGGGTGCCGCCGAGGCCGTCGTAGAGGCCCTTGAAGATCGGCACGATGAACAGCAGCATGGCGGCGACGATGCACAGCACAAGGCCGAGCACGGCGACCGGGTAGGTCATCGCCGACTTGATCTTGCCCCGGAGCTCGACCTGCTTCTCGATGGTGTCGGAGAGGCGGAGCAGCACCTGGTCGAGCACGCCGCCGACCTCGCCCGACTTCACCATCGACACGTAGAGCTTGTTGAAGACCTTGGGGTGCTTGGCCATCGCCTGCGACAGCGAGGCGCCCTTCTCGACGTCCTGGCGGACTTCGGTGATGACGTTGCGCAGGCCCTCGTTCTCGGTCTGCTCGCTGAGGATGTAGAGCGAGCGCAGCAGCGAGAGGCCCGAGTTGATCATCGTGGCGAACTGGCGGCTGAAGACCGAGATGTCCTTGAGCTTCGGCTTCTTGGGCCCGAAGAGCTTGATCTCGGTCTTGAAGCCGGCGCTGCCGGCCTTGTCGATGGCGATGGGCACGTAGCCCATCTGGCGCAGCTTGTTGGCGACGAGGGTCACGCTCTCGGCTTCGAGGGTGCCCTGCTGCAGCTTCCCTTGACGGTCGCGAACCTTGTAGGCGTAGGTTTCCGGCATCGGTCGGTCGTCTCCGAGATCGTTTAGCGGACGCCGCCGGAAAGGCGACGGAGGTCTTCTTCGTTGGCGCAGCGCTCGATGGCGACTTCCATGGTGATGACGCCGCGGCTGACGAGGTTGGCCAGGCCCTGGTCCATGGTCTGCATCCCGTACTTCCCGCCCGACTGCATGGCCGAGTAGATCTGGTGGGTCTTGCCCTCACGGATGAGGTTGCGGATGGCCGGCGTGGCCACCATGACCTCGGCGGCGACGGCCCGGCCCCGGCCGGTGCGGATCGGCAGGAGCTGCTGGGTCACGATGCCCTGCAACGCGGCGGCGAGCTGCACCCGCACCTGCTGCTGCTGGTACGAGGGGAAGACGTCGATGATGCGGTCGACCGACTGGGGCGCGTCCTGGGTGTGCAGGGTGGCGAACACCAGGTGGCCGGTCTCGGCCGCGGTGAGGGCCGTCGAGATCGTCTCGAGGTCACGCATCTCACCGACGAGGATGACGTCTGGGTCCTGGCGCAGGACGTGCTTGAGGGCGGCGGCGAACGAGTGGGTGTCCTCGCCGATCTCGCGCTGGTTGACCACGGCCATCTTGTGGTTGTGGAGGAACTCGATCGGGTCCTCCACCGTCATGATGTGCGACGGCTTGGTGGCGTTGATGATGTCGACGAGCGAGGCCAGGGTGGTCGACTTGCCCGAGCCCGTGGGGCCGGTGACGAGCACCAGGCCGCGGGGCAGGTCGGCGAACTGCTTCACCGACGCCGGCAGGCCGAGGGTCTCGAGGGGCACGATCTCGAAGGGGATCGTCCGCATGACCGCGCCGACCGAGTCCCGCTGGAGGAACACGTTGACGCGGAAGCGGCCGACGCCGGGCACCGAGTGCGAGGTGTCGAGCTCGAGCTCGGTCTCGAACTTCTCCCGTTGCTTCTGGGTGAGAATGGCGTAGATCATCCGCCGGATCTCCGAGCCGTTGAGCTTGGGGAACTCGGTGAGCGGCTTGATCTCGCCGTGGACACGCACCGACGGGTGGATGCCGACGGTCATGTGGAGGTCGGAGCCGCCGAGGTCGACCACCCGCTGGAGCAGGTCGTTGACGTGGACTTCTTCGAGGGGGCCGTCGTTGGCGACCGACGCCGGGATCGACAGGCTGCTGTCCTCGGCCGGCAGGTGGATGTCGCCGCTGACCTCGGGGGTGGCGCCGGGGGTCTCGGGCACGTCGCCGTACATGGCGCTGACGAGGCGCTTGACCTCGGTGCGGACGGCGATGGCGGCCCGGATGGGCCAGCCGGTGGCCGACTCGATGGCGGCCAGGGCCTCGCGATTGGATGGGTCGACCATGGCCACGACCAGGTCGGCACCGTCGAGCTCGACGGCGATGGCCAGGTACTTGCGGGCCAGCTCGGCGGGCACGAGCCGGTCGACGGTGGGGTGGATCGGCGTCTGGGCCAGGTCCACGAACCGGATGCCCACTTGGTGGGCGACGGCCGCGACCAGGTCTTTCTCGCCGACGAGACCCTCGTTGATCAGGATCTTCGAGAGGGGGACGCCCTCGTGGGCCTCGCGTTCGAGCATCTGCTCCAAGGCGTCACGGGACAGGACTTTCCGCTCGACGAGGAACTCGCCCAGCCGGCGCGAGGCAGCTTGCATAGAGGGGTTATCGGCACCGGAAAGCCCCGCCTGAGCCGGAAAAACCGCCCCTTTCCGTCACGAACCGTCGCCAGGCGACACCTTCGTGCCGGAAAGCCGCCCCACCAGCCCGCTTTCGGCCACGAGCGCGTGGCCGAGCGCGCGCAATTGGCCGAAAGCGGGGTGTCCGAACGGCGGCGGTTAGACGATGACCCGGAGGATCTCTTCGATGGTGGTGAGGCCGGCGGCGACCTGGGTGAGGCCGGCCTGGCGGAGGGTGAGCATCCCCTGGGCGATGGCGACCTTCTTGATGTCCTCGGAGTGGCCGTGCTCGACGATGATGCGCTCGATCTCCTCGGTGACGAGCAGCACCTCGTGGACGGCGAAGCGGCCGTGGTAGCCGGTCTTGCCGCACGCCTGGCACCCGACGGCCCGGTAGATCTGGGGCAGCGTGTCGGTGTCGTCGAGCTCCCAGCCGACGTTCTCGAGCTCGGGCAGCGTGGGCGTGTACGGCTCCTTGCACTTGTCGCACAGCCGGCGGGCGAGGCGCTGGGCGACGATGGCGTCGAGGGCGGTCGCCACCAGGAAGGGCTCGACGCCCATCTCGACCAGGCGGGTCGGGGTCGAGGCGGCGTCGTTGGTGTGGAGGGTCGACAGCACGAGGTGGCCGGTGAGGGCGGCCTCGACCGCGATCGTCGCCGTCTCCTTGTCCCGGATCTCGCCCACGAGCACGATGTCGGGGTCGGAGCGCAGGATCGAGCGCAGGGCGGCGGCGAACGTCATGCCGGCCTTGTTGTTCACCTGCACCTGGTTGATGCCGGCCAACCGGTACTCGACCGGGTCTTCCACCGTGATGATGTTCTTGGCCTCGTCGTTGAGGATGTTCAACGTGGCGTAGAGCGTGGTCGACTTGCCCGAGCCGGTGGGCCCGGTGACCAGGATCGTCCCGTAGGGCTTGGTGAACGACGACTCGAACCGCTCCCTGGTCTGGGGCAGGAAGCCGAGGTCGTCGAGCGACTTCACCGACGTCGACTTGTCGAGGATGCGCATGACGACCTTCTCGCCGTAGACCGTCGGCAGCGTGGCCACCCGCAGGTCGACCGCCTTACCGCCGATGGTGGCCGTCACCCGCCCGTCCTGGGGGATGCGGCGCTCGGCGATGTTGATGTCGGCCATGATCTTCAACCGGCTGATGATGCCGGCCTGGATGTTCTTCGGCGGCCGCATCTTCTCGTGGAGCACGCCGTCGATGCGGTACCTGACCCGCAGGTCCTTCTCCCCCGGCTCGATGTGGATGTCGGAGGCCCGGTCGGCCACCGCCTGGCTGATGAGCAGGTTCACCAGCTTGACGATGGGGGCGTCCTCGACGACCTCCTTGACCGACGAGAGGTCGTCGTCGTTCTCGAAGTCGCTCGAGGCCTCGGCCGAGATCTCGTCGGCCTCGGCGTCGAGGCGGTGGTGCTTCTCGATGGCGTCGAGGATCGACTGCCTCGTGGCCATCACCGTCTTGACCTCGGCCCGGGTGATGGTGCGGATGTCGTCGATGGCGAAGACGTTGCTCGGGTCGGCCATGGCCACCACGAGCAGGCCGTTGTCCCAGCCGATCGGCATCGCCTGGTAGCGCCGCGCCAGGGTGTCGGAGATGAGGGTGGCGGCCGAGGAGTCGATGCTGTGGTCGTCGAGGTCGACGAACTCCATGCCGATCTGGGCCGCCAGCGCGGCCATGAGATCGCCCTCGGAGACGAGGTCCTGGTCGAGGAGCACCCGGCCGAGGGACTTGCCCGTGCGGCTCTGCTCGTCGAGGGCCAGCTCGAGCTGGGCCTGGCTCAGCAGGCCGCGTGAGACGAGGAAGGCGCCAATCCTGTCGATTTCGGACATGGCCTTACTCGGCTTTCACATGCTGCCGCCCCGGCGTGGCGGCGGGAAGGACGAGATTAGTTCCGGACGGACGACAAGAACTTCAGCAGGAGGCCCCGGTTGATGGGCTCGTCGCCGTCGGGGACCTCGGGCAGCTCGCCCCCGGAGGCCAGGTGCTCTGCGACCTTCTGGGCGACTTCGTCCTCGTCGTCGACGCCGAGGGCGGCCAACTGGGCGACCAGGGCCCTGGCCTCGTCTGGCGCGGCCGGCGGCAGCTTGGTGGCGCTGACGGCGCGAGCGGCGTCCTGGTCGCCGGTCGAGCCGGTGGCGCTGGTCGTCGACCGCACCTTGCGGGGCCGGCTGGCCAGCTCGGCCAACGCCTCGAGCTCGTTCTCGGGCTCGGTGCGCCGGAGCGACGGCTTGTCCTCGACCGGTGCGGGCTTGGCCTCGGGCGCCTTGGCCTCGGCCGGCTTGGGCTCGGCCGGCTTGGCGTTGGCGGCCGGCTTGGCCGGCGAATGCAGGTCGATGGAGACGAGCTTGGCGTCGACCAGCTCCTTGACGGCCTTGCAGGTGTCGAACTCGCTGCGGCCGATGGTCTCCATGAGGTCGTGGACCGAGCGGCCACCGGCGACGGCCCGCAGCATCCGCCAGTGGTCGGCGGTCACGACGATCTCGTCGTCGGGGGCCTCGGTGGCCATGTCGACCACGGCGTCGAGGTGGGGCACGACCCGGGCGATGTCGTTCCACTCGCCCAGGCGCACCTGGGCGTCGGCCAGCACCAGGTCGATCATCTGGGGCTCGGAACGCTGCGGCGCCGGGGTGTCGGCGTCGAAGGAGAAGGTGCCGGCGTCGAGGCGGAGGAGCTCGAAGATGGCGTCGACCGCGCTGGTCTCCTTCTTGCCGAGGGCGCTATGGACGATCTGCCCCTTCTCCAGCCAGACGCGACCGTCGACCCGACCGCCGACGACATGGAGTTCGCCGTCCTTCTTGGTGGACGACAGCAACACCAGGACGTCCGGAAGGGCGAACGACTCGATTGAGCCCTGCAATGACACGGTGACCTCCGCTGACCGGGTGGGACATGACCATCATCGGCACGCGAACGCGCCCACTTCAGCCTGAGTTACTCCCTTCCCGCCAAGGCGGCAAGGGCTACCGCCGACATCGCCTCCAGCGGGGGGTCCTCCCCGGTCCACAGGCGGAAGGCGTGGGCCGCCTGGTGGATGAGCATTCCAAGCCCGGTGACGGCGATCGCGCCCCGCTGGCGGGCGGCGTGGAGCAGGGGCGTGCGGATCGGGTGGTAGACGAGGTCGGCGACCACCTGGCCGGGCCCGAGGCGGGCGGGGTCGACGAGGAACGAATCGCCCTCGACGCCGGCCATGCCGACCGGGGTGGCGTTGACGATGAGGTCGGCGCCGTCGACGTCGGCCTCGGTGCCGAGCCTCCCCACCGAGGCCAGGGCCGCGGCCCGTTCGGCGTTGGCCGCGGTCCGGTTGACGACGGCCACGTCGGCCGCCCCCGCGCCGCCGAGGGCGTGGACCACGGCCCGGGCCGCGCCCCCGGCCCCGAGGACCACGCAACGCTTGCCCGCGGGGTCGAAGCCCTCGTCGTGGCGCAGGGCGTCGAGGAAGCCGGCGCCGTCGGTGCTGTCGCCGATCAGGTCACGCCCACGCCGGTAGATGGTGTTGACCGCGCCGAGGGTCTCGGCCGTGGGCGAGAGGCCGTCGAGGGCAGGGATCACGCCCGCCTTGTGGGGCATGGTCACCGACAGGCCGGCGAGCCCGAACGTGCGCATCGCTTCGACAGCCGGCGCCGCCGAACCGGCGGGCACGGCGAAGGCCAGGAAGACCCAATCGAGGCCGAGGGCTTCGAAGGCGGCGTTGTGGATGGCGGGCGAGAGCGAGTGGGTGATCGGGTCGCCGACGACCGCGGCCACGTGGGTGGCCCCGCCGATGGCGGTCACCTGACGCCGTTGGCGGTGGCCTTGGCCTTGTTGGCCTCGTGCTCGGCGGCGGTGACGGCGAAGGAGTGGCGGCCGTCCTTCTCGGTGACGACGTAGTAGAGCCACGGCCCGTCGGCCGGGTTGAGGGCGGCCTCGAGGGACGCCCGCCCAGGCGCGGCGATGGGCGTGGGCGGGAGGCCCTTCACCTTGTAGGTGTTGTAGGGCGACACGACCTCGAGGTCCTTGAACAACACCCGCACGTTGCGGTCGGCCGATTTGCCGATGGCGTAGATGACGGTGGCGTCGATGCCGAGCAACATGCCCTTGTCGAGGCGGTTGTAGATGACCCTCGCCACCTTGGGACGCTCCTCGTCGAACCGGGTCTCCCGCTCGATCAGCGAGGCGACCACGATCGCCTGGTACGGCGTGACCTTGACCTTGGCCTGGGCGTCGTCGATGCCCACGTCGGCGGCGGTGTCGTCGAAGGCGCCCACCATCCGCTCGAGGATCTTGGCCTCGTCGTCCTTGGGCTCGACGTTGTAGGTCTCGGGGAGGAGCAGGCCTTCGAGGGGCTGGGCCGCGCCCGCCGGCGCCGTGGCCGGCTGGTACTTCGACCGCACCCCGCCCGACTTGGCCGCCTGGAGGAAGGCGTCGGCGCTGCGGCCCTCGAGGCCGCCGACCTTGGCCGCGATCTGCGGGAGGGTGAGGCCCTCGGGCACGGTCAGGCGTTCGAACTTGAGGTCGGGGCCCTTCTTCAGCTTGGCGATGGCCTCGGCCATCGACATGTTGCGGGCCAGCGTGTACTCGCCGGCCTGGAAGGGGCCGCCGCCGTTGACCTTGGTGTAGATGCGGAAGACCTGGCTGCTGGTGATCACGTGCTGGCCGGCCAGGATCGTGCCGATGCGTTGGGTGCTCGACCCCAGCGGGATCGTGACCTTGACCGCCGGCCCCGGCGGCCCGGGCGGGTCGACCTTGCGCTGGTAGGCGACGAAGGCCAGGCCGCCAGCGATGAGGCCGAGGATGACGAGGATGCCGAACACCTTGAGCACCGTGCGCCCCGCTCCCCCGCGGCGGCGGGGTTCGGGGAAGGGCTCGTACTCGACGGCGGCTCGGTCTTCCTCGGCGTCGTACACGGTCATGCGGTCTCCCTACTGTCCAGCCACGCCTGCAACATCACCGCCGCCGCCACCTTGTCCACGACCCGGCGGCGGGCGTCGGCCTTCATCTTGAACGCCATCAGCGACCGGTCGGCGGTAACCGTCGTCAACCGCTCGTCGAAGGTCTCGACCGGCACGGGCAACGCCTCGCCCAGCGACGCGGCCTCGTCGATGGCCGCCTGCGCCGCCCGGCCCACCGACCCGTCCATCGACAGCGGCAGGCCCACCACCACCAGGGTCGCGCCCACCTCGTCGATGATGGCCCGCAGCTTGGCCGCCAGGTCGCCGCCCCTCGGGACGACCTCGTAGGGCGAGGCCAGCGTCCCCGTCGGGTCGCTCACCGCGATGCCGACCCGCACCGACCCCAGGTCGACGCCGACCACACGCGTTTGGGAAGCGTGAGAGCGCGATTGCGTACTGTCGCTTCCCGAACTGGGCATCAGCGGCCGAGGGTCGCCCGCACCGCCGCCAGCGCGTCGTCGATCTTGGACACGTCCTTGCCGCCGGCGACGGCGACGTCGGGGGCCTTGGCGTTGCCGCCGCCGCCGGTGATCTTGGCCGCCTCGACCACGAGCTCGCCGGCGACGAGGCCGCTGTCCTTGGCCACGGCCGCGGCGAGGGCGACCCGCTCGCCGTCGGGCGTGCCCGCCAGCATGACGGCCCGGATGCCAGGCTCGTTGCGCACCGACACGGCCAGATCTTTGAGCTGCTCGCCGGCGAGGCCGTCACGACGGGCGACGACCACGCCGTCGACGGCCGACGCCGCCAACTCCTTGCCCTCGCCCGAAGCGAGCTGGGCCCGCAGCGACTTGACCTCGTCCTCCAAGCCCTTCTGCCGTTGCAAGAGGCGTTCGACCGCGCCCGGCACCTCCTCGGGCTTGGCCGCCTTGGCCAGCGCGGCCGTGGTGGTGAGCAACGACTCGCGCTCGGCGATCCAGTCGAGGGTGCCCTCGCCCGTGAGGGCGAAGATGCGCCGGAGGTTGGCGCCGATCGAGGTCTCCTGGGTGACCTTGATCGGCCCGATCATGCCGAGCGCGTTGACGTGGGTGCCGCCGCACAGCTCCATCGACTTATGGCCGGCCTCGACCACCCGCACGACCTCGCCGTACTTGTCGCCGAAGAACATGATGGCGCCGGCCTCCTTGGCCTGGGCCATGGCCGTCTCGTAGGCCCGCACCGGCTCGTTGTCGAGGATGCGCTCGTTGGCCAGGCGCTCGACCTCGGCCAGTTGCTCGGGGGTGACGGCCGAGTGGTGGCTGAAGTCGAAGCGCAGGTAGTCGGGCCCGACCAACGAGCCCTGCTGCTTCACGTGCGGGCCGAGGACTTCGCGCAGCGCCCAATGGAGGAGATGGGTGCCGGTGTGGTTGCGGCGGATGGCGTCACGCCGGTGGGCGTCGATCGAGGCCGTGACCTCCTGGCCGGCGGCGACCGAGCCCTCTTCCACCACGGCCAGGTGGCGATGCAAGCCGGGGACGGCGGCGGTGGTGTCGAGGACCCGGAGCGTTCCCGTCGACGACGTGATCGTGCCGGTGTCGCCGACCTGACCGCCGCCCTCGGCGTAGAACGGCGTGCGGTCGAGGAAGACCTCGACCTTGCCCTCGTCCTCGCCCGGGAGGATGGCCACGACCTTGGCCGCGGACTCGTACTCGGTGTAGCCGGTGAACTCGGTGGTGCCGAACTCGTCGACCAACTGGCGGTAGCCCTCGATGCCGCTGGCGGCGATGGCCACCGTCTTGCCGGCGTCGCGGGAACGTTGCTTCTGCTCGGCCATCAACTTGTCGAAGCCGGCCCGGTCGAGGGGCGCGCCCCGCTCCTCGGCGATCTCCTCGGTGATCTCCACGGGGAAGCCGAAGGTGTCGTGGAGGGCGAAGGCAGTGGCCCCGCTCACCCGCCCCTTCTCCAGTTCCTCCTCCAGGAGCTGCGAGCCGGTGCGCAAGGTGGTGCGGAAGCGGGCCTCCTCGCGGTCGACGACGTCGGCGATGACGTCGGCGTTGGTCTTGAGCTCGGGGTAGGCCTCGCCCATGTGTTCGACGGTGGCCATGACCAGCTCGGAGCCGATGGGGCGCTCGACGCCGAGTTGGTAGGCGAGGCGCACGGCCCGGCGGATGACGCCCCGCAGCACGTAGCCCCGGCCCTCGTTGGATGGGGCGATGCCGTCGTTGACGATGAACGTCATCGTGCGGGCGTGGTCGCCGATCACCCGCAGCGCGGTGTCGACCCGTTCGTCGCCGGCCCGGTAGCGCTTCGAGCTGATGCGCTCGGCGGTGGCGACCAGGGGACGGACGGCGTCGGTGTCGTAGACGGTGGGGACGCCTTCGAGCAGCATGAGCCAGCGCTCGAGGCCGCCGCCGGTGTCGACGTTCTTCGACGGCAGCGGCAGGAACGAGCCGTCGGGATTGCGGTAGCGATCCATGAAGACGAGGTTCCAGAACTCGACGTAACGGTCGCCGCTGCCCGCCGCCGGGCCACCGGGCTCGCCCCATTCGGGGCCGGCGTCGAAATGGATCTCGGACGACGGCCCGCACGGCCCGGTGTCGCCCATCTCCCAGAAGTTCTCCTTGCCCAGGCGCTGGATGCGCCCGGCCGGGACACCGATCTTGTCCCGCCAGATCTCTTCGGCCTCGTCGTCGGTCTCGTGGACGGTGACCCAGAGGCGGTCGCCGTCGAAGCCGGCCACTTCGGTACACAGCTCCCAGGCCATCTCGATGGCCTCTTCCTTGTAGTAGTCGCCGAAGCTCCAGTTGCCGAGCATCTCGAAGAACGACAGGTGGCGGCGGGTCTTGCCCAGCTCGGCGATGTCGTTGTGCTTGCCCGAGAGGCGCACGCACTTCTGGACCGTGGTGGCCCGCTTGTAGGGCGGGGGCAGCTCGCCGTTGAGGTACTCGACGAACTGGTTCATGCCGGCGTTGACGAACATCGGCGCGGTGGGGTGGGTGAGGACCAGCGGCGACGAGGGCACGTGGGTGTGGCCCCGGTCGACGAAGAAGTCGGTGTAGGCGCGGCGCAGCGAGTTGGCGTCCAGGGCGGGCATGGCCCCCCGAGCCTACCTGGGGCCTCCGGGCTTCCTATCGAGTTCGTGGCGCAGCTCGGCCTCCCGTTCGCGCATGGCTTCGCGGCCTTCGGAGGCGGCGGCGCGCAGGTCGGAGCCGAACTGCTTGAGGGCGCCGGCGAGGTCGGCCGACACCCGCTCGGGGGTGTAGCGCTCGACCGTGCTGCGGACGAACCTCATGAGCCAGAACGACACCCCGAAGCCGAAGCCGACGCCGATGACGAGCCAGAAGAGGCGCTTGAACATTGCCCTGGCCCTACGACGACGAGCCCCGCCGCAGCCGGCGGTAGGCCCGTGTGCTGCCGGCGCCGAAGGCCAGCGCCTTCACGAGGGGGTTGGCGAAGAAGAGGTAGGCCAGGCGGGAGGCGCTGTCGACGGTGGCGCCGATCGACTCGGCCGTGCCCAGCAGGGTGTCGACCCGTTCGAGCTCGGCGTTGGCCTGGGTGACCGTGCCCTTCAACTGGCCGACGAGCGGGAGGGTCTCGCCCCTGAACTGCTCGACCGCCGTCCTCAGCTCACGGAGCGTCCGGCTGAGGGAGAAGAGGACGAACAGGAGGCCGACGGCGAGCATGGCCACCGCCGCCGACGCGACGATCCCGGCGGCTTCTCCGACGGTCACGGACGAGGCGGCGATCATCGCCGGGCAGCATAAGCGGTCAATCACCCCGTCGGCGGCGAAGGACCTCGCCGATCGCCTGCTCCTCGCCGTGCTCGGTGGGCTCGTAGTAGACGCGCCCGCTGACCTCGTCGGGCCGGTACTCCTGGGCCACCCAACCCTCGGGGTACGCGTGGGGATAGAGGTAGCCGGTGCCCTCCTTGGTCACCCGCTTCTGCCACGGGTGAGCGCTGCGCAGGTGGGCCGGCACCCGGCCCGCGGGGCGCTCGCGCACGTCGTCGAACGCCTTGCCGAGGGCGTCCTTCACGCTGCCCGACTTCGGCGCCGAGGCCAGGTAGATGGTGGCGTGGGCCAGGTTGAGCTGGGCCTCGGGCAGGCCGGCGAACTCCACCGCGTGGGCGGCGGCGTTGGCCACGACCAGGGCCATGGAGTCGGCCAGACCCACGTCCTCGCTGGCCAGGATGACGAGGCGGCGGGCGATGAAGCGGGCGTCCTCCCCCGCCTCCAGCATCCGGGCCAGCCAGTAGAGGCCGGCGTCGGGGTCGCTGCCCCTGATCGACTTGATGAAGGCCGAGATGACGTCGTAGTGCTCGTCCTCGCCGTAGCGCAGCACCTTCGACGAGCGGGCCTGCTCGACGTGTTCCAGGGTGACGTGGGGTCGGTCGCCGCCGGCGATGGCGATGGCGACCTCGAGGGTGGTGAGCGCGGCCCTGGCGTCGCCGTCGACCGCCTGGGCCAGGTGGGCGATGGCGTCGTCGTCGGCCTCGGCGTCCTCGTTGGTGAGGGCGCGGTGCAACAGCGTCGTGATCTCGTCGTCGGTCAGCGGCTCGAGGCGGAAGAGGGTCGAGCGCGAGAGCAGCGGCGCGTTCACCTCGAAGAACGGGTTCTCGGTGGTGGCCCCGATCAGGGTGAGGATGCCCGACTCGACCGCCGGCAACAGCGCGTCCTGCTGCGCCTTGTTGAAGCGGTGGACCTCGTCGAGGAAGAGGATGGTGCCGGTGTCGTTGTCGGCCAGGCGGCGCTGGGCCTTGGCCACGGTGTCGCGCACGTCCTTGACGCCCGCGCTCACGGCCGACAGCGGGACGAAGTCGCGGTGGGTCGTGGCCGCGATCACGTTGGCCAGCGTCGTCTTGCCCGTGCCCGGCGGCCCCCAGAGGATGATCGACGAGAGGCGGTCGGCCTCGATCAGCGCCCGCAGCGGCTTGCCCTCGCCCAGCAGGTGGCGCTGGCCGACGATCTCGTCGAGGGTGCGCGGGCGCATCCGGGCGGCCAGCGGGCCCCGCTTGGCCAGGCGATCCTCCAGCGCGGACGTGAAGAGATCGTCGGTGGCCATTGCCGCCGTTCTACTTCGGCGGCGGGAGCGGGCGCAGGCCGACGTCGGCCAGCACCTTGGGGTCGACCTCCTTGGGGGCGCCCGTCATCGGGTCGATGCCGGAGCTCGCCTTGGGGAAGGCGATGACCTCGCGGATGTTGTCCTCGCCGGCCAGGATGGCGACGAAGCGGTCGAGGCCGACGGCGAACCCACCGTGCGGGGGCGCCCCGTACTTGAAGGCGCCGAGGAGGAAGCCGAAGCGGGCCTCGGCTTCCTCGTCGCTGATGCCGAGGGCGGTGAAGACCCTCGCCTGGATGTCGCTGCGGTGGATACGGATGCTGCCGGAGCCGAGCTCCGACCCGTTGAGCACGAGGTCGTAGGCCTGGCTGCGGACCCGCATCGGGTCGGTCTCGAGCAGGTCGAGGTCGTCGGGGTGGGGCATGGTGAACGGGTGGTGGGCGGCCTGGGGGTTGCCGGCGTCGTCTCGGCCGTCGAACATCGGGAACTCGGTCACCCACACGAAGCGGTACGGGCCCTGGCTCACCGGCGGGCGGCCGAGGTCGTTGCGGAGCTGGCCGAGGACGTCCTGCACCAGGCGGCGCTCGTCGTCGGCCACGATCAGGAGCAGATCGCCCGGCTCGGCTTCCAGGGTGGCGACGAGTTGCTCCTTCTCTTTGTCTGAGAGGAACTTGGCGACGGGCGAGTCGAGCTCGGGCCCGGCCTTGACCTTCATCCACACGAGGCCCTTGGCCCCGAGCTGCTTGGCCTTGTCGGTGAGTCCGTCGAGCTTGTTGCGGCCGAACTCCTCGGCTTTGCCGGGGACGCGGATGCCCTTGATCGTGCCCGCCTTGAAGGCGTTGAACTCGGTGGCGGCGAACAGCGCGGTGAGCTCGGTCAGCTCCATGCCGAAGCGGAGGTCGGGCTTGTCGACGCCGAAGCGCTCCATGGCCTCGACCCAGGGCAGGCGCTCGATATCCGGGCGCTCGCCGATGACGGCCTCGGTGGCGTCGCCCACGGCCTCGCCGATGAAGCCGTAGACGTCCTCGGGCTCGACGAAGCTGGCCTCGATGTCGAGCTGCATGAACTCGAACTGGCGGTCGGCTCGCAGGTCTTCGTCCCGCAGGCAGCGGGCGATCTGGAAGTAGCGGTCGAAGCCGGCGACCATCAGGAGCTGCTTGGCGATCTGCGGGCTCTGGGGAAGGCTGTACTGCTTGCCGGGCTGGAGGCGGCTCGGGACGAGGAACTCCCGGGAGCCTTCTGGCGTCGGCGTCCAGAGGATCGGCGTCTCGATCTCGGGGAAACCCTGGCGCTCCATCGACGCCCGCAGCGTGCTGTTGACCAGGCTGCGGATGCGGAGGTTGCGTTGCATCCGGTCGCGGCGCATGTCGACGTAGCGGTACTTGAGCCTGACGGACTCGTCGGCGTCGATGCGGTCGCTCACCGGGAACGGGGGCGGCTCGGCGGTGTTGAGCACCTCGACGTCGACGTCGTCGCCGCCGATCTCGATCTCGCCCGTCTTGAGGTGATCGTTGGTCGTGCCCTCGGGGCGGCGGCGGACGGTGCCCGTGACCTTGAGGACGTACTCGCTGCGCAGGTCGTGGGCGTTGCCGACCACGCACTGGACGATGCCGGTGTGGTCTCTCAGGTCAACGAAGGCGAGGTGCTCGCCGTGTTCCCTTCGCCGGGCGACCCACCCGCAGAGCGTGACCGTGCGGCCGATGTCGTCGGCGGTCAGCGTGCCGCAGTAGTCGGTACGGAGGGTCATTGGTCGAGTCGCTTCCTGAGGTGGTCGACGATTGTCGCTCGGTCGAGGGCTTCGGGCTCGCCTTTTTCCGTGAGGGTGCGGAGCTCGATGCCGTTGTCCTCGACGACGACGGCGAGTCTGGCGTTGCTGCGGAGGGCTTGCTTCATCTGGGCCTTGAACGATCGCCCGTCGAAGGCGCGGTCGGCGGCGATGCCCGCTCGCCTCAGCTCGGCGGTGAGGTCGCGGGCGGCGCTGCCGCCGACGGTGTCGATGACGAACACGTCGGGTGCGTTCGCTACTTCGTCGGTCGCGAACACGCCCTCGGCGTCGCAGGCGAGGAGGATGCGCTCGATGCCGCTGCCGAAGCCGATGCCCGGCGTGGGCGCGCCGCCGAGGGCTTCGCCCAGGCCGTCGTACCTCCCGCCGCCGCCGATGGCGTTCTGGGCCGACTCCAGGGCGTCGGCCGCGAACTCGAAGGTGGTGCGGGTGTAGTAGTCGAGTCCCCGCACCAGGCGGGGCGCCCGTTCGTATGCGATCCCGAGGGCATCGAGCCCTTGGGTAACCCGGTCGAGGTGTTGCTTGCACTCGGCGCACAGATGGTCGACCTGGAAGGGTGCGTGTTCGGTCGCCTTGATGCACGGCTCGCGCTTGCAGTCGAGGACGCGCAGCGGGTTGTCGGCGATGGTGGCCTTGTGCTCGTCGCACAGCTCGTCCTGGTGCTCGGTGAGGTAGTCGAGCAGGAGCTGTCTGTAGGCCGGGCGGCAGGTGGCGTCGCCGAGCGAGTTGAGCTTGAGGGTGACCTGGATCAGGCCGAGTTCCTTGTAGAAGTCGTGCTGGAGGGCGATGACCTCGACGTCGATGTCGGGGTCGGCGGTGCCGATGGCTTCGAGGCCGACCTGGTGGTGCTGACGGAAGCGGCCGGCCTGCTGGCGTTCGTAGCGGAAGTTGGGGCCGGCGTACCAGGCCTTGAACGGCGGCTGGGGGTGGTGCTGGAGGTAGGCCCGCATGACCTGGGCCGTGCCCTCGGGTCGCAGGGCGATGTGGCGGCCGCCCTTGTCCTCGAAGTCGTACATCTCCTTGCGCACGACGTCGGTCGACTCGCCCACTCTCCTGAACAGGTCGACCTCCTCGATCAGCGGGCTCACCACCAACCCGTACCCCGCGGCCTCCACGTGACGGGCGAAGCGCCCCACCAGCGCGCCATACCTCGCCGACTCCGGCGCCAACACATCGAACGTCCCCGGCAGTGCCTGAAATTGCTTCGCCATCCTGCCCCGCAGGCTAACCCCTCGCCCACCCCCGCCCCACGCCGCTTTTGGGTGCCAGATCTCACGCCCTGGCGTGAGATCT
>JAXDPV010000195.1:0-13919 GCA_034668185.1 Actinomycetota bacterium | reverse complement strand
CCACTGGGGGCAGACAACTCAGCAATGAAGCCAGGGCGGGGCCCGGCGGGAGGACGGCGAAGGCACCCACGGGGCTGCCGTCGGGGGCGTAGATGGTGTCGGTCATCGTTGGGCCTCGCCGTCGAGGACGACGACCTCGCCCCGGAGGATCGTGTGGCGCACCCGCCCGGTCATCGACCGCCCGGCGTACGGGTTGTTGCGGCTGCGGCTGGCCGAGCGGGCCGGGTCGACCGCCCACGTGGCCGCGGGGTCGATCACGGTGAGGTTGGCCGGGCGGCCGGCCTCGATGGGGCCGCCGTGGGTGGCGCCGATGCCGGCGATGGCCGCCGGCTGCCACGTGAGCAGCGCCAGCACCTTCTCGATCGGGAGGCCGAGCTCGCCGAGGGAGAGGGCCAGCGCGGTCTCGAGGCCGAGCATCCCCGGCGGTGCCTCGTCGAAGGGCGCCTCCTTGGCCTCCTGGGTGTGGGGCGCGTGGTCGGTGGCGATGGCGTCGATGGTGCCGTCGCGGAGGCCCCGCTTCACCGCCTCGACGTCGGCGGAGGTGCGCAGCGGCGGGTTGACCTTGAACGTCGGGTCGTAGTTGCGGGTGTCGGCGTGGGTCAGGGTGAAGTGGTGGGGCGCGGCCTCGGCGGTGATGCGCAGCCCATCGGCCTTGGCCGCCCGGACGAGGGCGATGCTGCCGGCCGTCGACAGGTGGAGGAAGTGGACGGGCGCGCTGGTCAGCTTCGACAGGGCGATGTCCCGGGCCACCATCAGCTCCTCGGCTTCGGCCGGGATGCCGGGGATGCCGAGCCGGCTCGACCACTCGCCTTCGTGCATGTGGCCGCCGGCGGCCAGGCCGTCGTCCTCGCAATGCTGGGCCAGGGTGACGCCGAGGCCGCTCGCATACTCCAGGGCCCGCCGCATCAGCCGGGAGTCCTGGACGCCGTTGCCGTCGTCGGTGAAGAGGCGCACGCCGAGGGCGGCCATCTCGGCCATGGGCGCGAGTTGGGTACCCGAACGGCCGACGGTGATGGCCCCGGCGACGAAGACCTCGGCCAAGCCTTTGGCGCCGAGCTCTTGCACGTGGCGAACCGCGGCGGCGCTGTCGAGGGCGGGCTCGGTGTTGGGCATGGCGACGACCGCGGTGTAGCCGCCGAGGGCCGCGGCCCGGGTGCCGGTCTCCACCGTCTCGGCTTCCTCCCGGCCGGGCTCGCGCAGGTGGGTGTGGAGGTCGACCAGGCCGGGCGCGACCACGCACCCGGAAGCGTCGATGACCCGATCGCCTTCGAGGTTGGGCCCGACGTCGGTCACGATGCCGTCGTCGATGCGCACGTCGGCCTGACGCGAGCCGGTGGCGTCGACCACGGTGGCGCCCTTGATCACGATGCTCATGCGACTCCAGATCCGAGGAGGAGGAAGAGGACGGCCATGCGCACGGCTACGCCGTTGGCCACTTGCCTGGTGATGACGGCGTTGGGCAGCTCGGTGACCTCGGCCGCGATCTCGACGCCCCGGTTCATCGGCCCCGGGTGCATGACCAGCGCGCTCTCCTGCAGTTGCGCCGCCCGCCGGGCGGTCAACCCGTAGTGGGCGGTGTACTCCCGCAGGCTCGGCAGCAGCGCCTCGGTCATGCGCTCCTGCTGCATACGCAAGAGGTAGACGACGTCGGCCTTGGGGATGACCTCGTCGAAGTCGTGGGCGGTGTCGACCGACCAGCCTTCGAGGCTCGGCGGCAGCAGCGTCGGCGGCGCGACCAGCGTGACCGACGCACCCAGGGCGGTGAAGGCGAGCACGTCGCTGCGGGCCACCCGGCTGTGTTTGACGTCGCCGACGATGGCGATGCGCCTGCCCTCGAGCGAACCCAGGCGCTCGCGGATCGTGTAGCAGTCGAGCAGCGCTTGGGTCGGGTGCTCGTGCCAGCCGTCGCCGGCGTTGACGACGCTGGCCCGGTCGCCGAGCCACTGCGCCACCTGCCAGGGCACGCCCGCCGACTTGTGCCTCACGACGACGGCGTCGATGCCCATGGCCTCGATCGTCTCGACCGTGTCCTTCAGGCTCTCGCCCTTCTTCACGCTGCTGGTGCTGACGCTGAAGGTCATGGTGTCGGCGCCGAGGCGCTTGGCCGCGGTCTCGAAGCTGAGGCGGGTGCGGGTGCTGTCCTCGTAGAAGAGGCTGACCACCGTCTTGCCCCGCAGGGTCGGCACCTTGGGGATGGCCCGCTCGCTGACCTCGACGAAGCTGTCGGCCACCCGCATGACCTCCTCGATGCCCTCGGCCCCGAGGTCGGCGACCGACAGGAGGTGCTTGTTCACTTGACCGCCACCACGTCGCCGAGGATCACGCCTTCGTCGCTGACGTCGACCATCTCGTCGCGCCGGGTGGGCAGGTTCTTGCCGACGTAGTCGGGGCGGATCGGGAGCTCGCGGTGGCCCCGGTCGACCATGACCGCGAGCTGCACGGCTTTGGCCCGGCCGTAGTCGTTGAGGGCGTTGAGGGCGGCCCTGATCGTCCTGCCGGTGAAGAGGACGTCGTCGACGAGGACGACGGTGTGGCCGGTGAGGTCGAAGGTGATGTCGGTGACGGCTTCGGGCAGCACGGGGCGCAGGCCGATGTCGTCGCGGTAGAAGGCGACGTCGAGGCTGCCGACGGGGACGGCGGTGCCGGCCTCGTCGATGCGGGTGAGCTCGGCGGCCAGCCGCTGGGCCAGGGGTACGCCCCCGGTCTGAAGACCGATGAGTACCGTGTCGCCCAGGCCGTGGTTGCGCTCGACGATCTCGTGGGCGATGCGGGTGACCGCCCGGCGCAGGTCGTCGGCGCTCATGACCTGGGCCCGGGGAACGAAAACGCCCCCAAGAGGGGGCGTCAGGTACCGCTCGCGTTCGGCCATTCCGGGTCCTTCCTGTCCGTGCGGGCCTCTCTGGACCCGCTTCACGGTCAGGGGTTCAGGGTAGCAGCAAGTTTTTGGCCCAACGTGCCGATAGAACAGGGTGCCGGACGATCGCGCCGCTGACCACGGCTTCACCCTCATCGAGCTGATGGTGGTGGTGCTGATCATCGCCATCCTGCTGGCGATCGCCATCCCGTCGTTCCTCGGCGCCCGGGCCCGGGCCAGCGACCGGGCCGCGCAAAGCAACCTGCGGACGGCCCACACCAATGAGCTGGCGATCTACGCCGACGGCGGCGGCTTCGTCGACGACCTCACCGCCCTCACCCAAGCCGAAGGCGGCATCGCCTGGATCGACGTGCTGACCGACATGGCGCCCTCGGGTCGCCGGGTCTTCGTCGACGTCGCCGATCCCGAGGGCCAGAACCTGTTCCTCGGGGCCAAGAGCGCCACCGGTAGCTGCTTCTGGCTCCGCTCCATCGGCCAGGACCGGGTCCTCCGCTTCGCCGTCAACGACTGCACCGCCATCCCCCCGTCAGCCGAGTTCAAGGACCGCTGGTAATACCGGGCCTTCAAGAAGGGCGGACCTCGGCGGCGACGCTGGCGAGGACGCCGTTGACGAAGCGGCCGGAGTCCTCGGTGGAGTAGCGCTTGGCCAGCTCGACGGCTTCGGAGATCACGACGCCGGTCGGGGTCTCGGGGGTGGAGACGAGCTCGTAGATCGCGATGCGGAGGATGGCGCGGTCGACGACCGGCATACGGTCGATGGTCCAGCCCCGGGCGAAGCGCTCGATCCAGCCGTCGACGTCCGCCTGGGTCGAGTCGATGCCGAGCACGAGCCCGACCACGAACGGGTCGGGGGCGATCAACCCCTCGACCACCGAGGGCAACGACGAGCCCCGGGCGTCGGCCTCGTACAACAGCTCCAGGGCCCGCTCCCGAGCCTCCCGCCGGGAGCCGGCGACCACGACGAGGCCTAGACCCGGGTGATGTAGTCGCCGGAGCGGGTGTCGACCTTGACCTTGTCGCCCTCGTTCACGAACAGCGGTACCTGGATGACGTGCCCGGTCTCCAGGGTCGCCGGCTTCTTGGCGCCCGAGACACGGTCGCCCTGGAGGCCGGGGTCGGTCTGGGTGATCGTCAGCTCGACGGCGGCCGGCAGGTCGACGCCCACGATCTCGCTCTTGTACATCTGCAGGACGGCCGAGTCGCCCTCCTTCAGGAACTTCACCGCGTCGGCCAGCGAGGCCGCCTCCACGTGGAGCTGGTCGTAGGTCGTGTTGTCCATGAACACGTACTGCCCGCCGTCGCGGTAGAGGTACTGCATCTCCCGCTTGTCGATGATGGCCTGCTCGAGCTTCTCGTCGGCCCGGTAGGTACGCTCGATGACGGCCCCGGTGCGGACGTTCTTGAGCTTGGTGCGCACGAAGGCCCCGCCCTTGCCCGGCTTCACGTGCTGGAACTCGACCACCGAGAACAGACCGTCGCTCCCGAGGTCGATGCTCATACCGTTCTTCAGGTCGTTGGTGGAGACAGCCATCAGGAGATCACGAGGTCCTTGGGTGCGTTGGTGAGACGGCGGCAGCCGTCGGCGGTGACGACCACCGAGTCCTCGATGCGCACGCCACCCCCGCCTTCGCCGGGGAGGTAAACGCCGGGCTCGACGGTCACGACATTGCCGGCGTCCAAGGTAGCAGTGGCGGTGGCGTTGATCATCGGGGCCTCGTGGATGTCGAGGCCCACGCCGTGGCCGGTGCCGTGGACGAAGGCGTCGGCCCACCCGGCCTCGGCGATAACCGAGCGGCAGGCGGCGTCGACCTCCCGGGCGCCGGCCCCGGCCCGCACGGCGGCCACGCCCGCGGCCTGGGCCTCGGCCACCGCGGCCACCATCCTCGACCGCAGTGCCGAGGCGGGCTCGCCGATGCAGACGGTGCGGGTCATGTCGGAGTGGTAGCCGTCGACCAGGGCCCCGAAGTCGAGGACGATGAGCTCGCCCTCGGCCAGGCGCCGGTCGGAGGGGCGGGCGTGGGGCTTGGCCCCGTTGGGCCCGGAGGCGACAATGGTCTCGAAGGAGACGTCGGCGGCGCCCAGCCGGCGCATGGTGAAGTCGAGCTCGAGGCCGGCCTCGCGCTCGGTCGGCAGGGAGAGCAGGGTCGATCGCAGCGCGGCCAACGCGGCATCGGCAATGGCGGACGCGGCCTCGATCCTGGCCAGCTCGCCCCCGTCCTTGACGATCCGCAGCCCTTCGACCGCACCCGACACCGGCACCAGCTCGGCGTCGTGCTCGGTGGCCAGGGCCCGCTGCTCGGCCCAGCTCACGTGGTCGGCCTCGAGACCGAGGCGCGCCACCGACACCGCGGACCGCAGGATCTCCCGCTGGCGGGCCGGCGGGCCGATCTCGATCTCGGCCACAACGCCGGCCGCGGTCAACTGCTCGGCGGACTGGGTCGCATAACGCCCGTCGGTGACCAGCACGGCGTCGGCCGGCCGCACCAGCAGCATTCCCGCCGAGCCCGTGAACCCGGTGAGGTAGCGCACGTTGGGCAGGTGGGTGACCAGCAGCGCCTCGCACATGCCGTCGATCGACGCCCGCAACCGGGGCATCCGGGACGCCACGTCCATGGCGGGATAGTCCACGCCGGCACGGTACCCCGCTACGTTCGGGGGCCGTGACCGTGATCGTGGCCGCCGGGTGCTTCGTCCTCGGCCTGTTGATCGGGTCGTTCCTGAACGTGGTCGTGTACCGCGTACCGGAAGGGCTCTCGATCGTGAAGCCGCGATCCCGCTGCCCGAAGTGCGGCCACGAGCTGTCGAACCTCGACAACGTGCCCGTGCTGTCGTGGCTCGTGCTGCGGGGCAGGTGCCGGAGCTGCCAGGAACCGATCTCGCCCCGCTACCCGCTGGTCGAGCTGGGCACCGGCCTGGTGTTCGCCGCCCTCGGCGCCCGCTTCGGCGCCGACGCCAGCCTGCCCGCGTTCCTCTGGTTCGCCGCCGGGGTGATCGCCCTATCGCTCATCGACCTCGACACCTTCAAGCTCCCGAAGAAGGTCGTCTACCCGACCCTCGCCGGCACCGCCCTCCTGCTCGCCGTCGCCGGCGTGGTCGACGCCGACTGGCGGGGCATGAAAGAAGCGGCCATCGGCGGTGTGATCGGCTTCGCCGTGCTCTACGCCATCCGCTTCGTGTACCCCCGGGGCATGGGGTTCGGCGACGTCCGCCTGGCCGGGGTGATCGGTGTCGCCCTCGGCTGGATCCACCTCGGCCTCGTGCCCGTCGGCCTCTTCCTCGGCTTCGTCCTGGCCAGCGTCATCGGCGTCGCCCTGATCGCCACCGGCGTCAAGAGCCGCAAGGACCACGTGCCCTTCGGCCCCTTCCTCGCCGCCGGCGCGCTGCTGGCGATCTTCGTGGGCCAGCCGATCGTCGACTACTACGCGAACCTCTGGCGCTGAAGCAGGCGGGCGACGGCGTCCATGGCCAGCACGTAACCGTCGCCGCCGAGGCCGGTGATCGAGGCCGTGGCCACGGGGGCCACCACCGACGTGTGCCGCCACACCTCCCGGGCGTTCGGGTTGGAGATGTGGAGCTCGACAATCGGGCCGTCGAAGGTCGCCAAGGCGTCGGCCAGCGACCAGGCGTAGTGGGTGAAGGCGCCGGGGTTGATGACGATGGCCGCGCACCGGTCACGGGCAGCGTGGATGGCGTCGACCAACGTCGCCGACGCGTTCGACTGCACGTGCTCGACGGTGAGGCCGTGCTCGGCCGCCCGCTTCGACGCCGCGGCCACGTGGTCGTCGAGGGTGGCCGTGCCGTACACCGACGGCTCCCGCTGGCCGAGCAGGTTGAGGTTCGGCCCCGACAGCAACAACACCACGTCGGTCATGCGGCCCCCATGTCGCTCAGCACGGCCCGGACGGCGGCCTCGGGAACGCCGCCCAGGGGCTCGACGCCGGCCGGACCGTCGAGCACGAACGTCAACCCCGACACCGCCTTCTTGTCGCGGGCCATCAGGCGGACAAGCTCGTCGGCCGACGAACCCGGCGGCAGGTCGAGGGGGAGGTCGTAGGAGCCGACCACGGCCCGGTGCTCGTCGACCCGGCGCGAGTCGATGCGGCCGAGACGTGAGGCCAAGCGGGCGGCGAACACGAGGCCGATGGCCACGGCCTCGCCGTGGCGCAGGTCGTACTCGCCGGCCGTCTCCAGCGCGTGGCCCAAGGTGTGGCCGTAGTTGAGGATCGCCCGGCGGCCGCCCTCGCGCTCGTCCGACGCCACCACCTCGGCCTTGATGGCGACGCAGCGGGCGACCTTCTCGTCGAGCGACATGTCCTCCAGCCCGGCCCCGCCGAGGAAGTGGTACTTGGCCAGCTCGCCGAGCCCGCTGCGGTACTCGCGGGGCGGCAACGTGGCCAGGGTCTCGGTGTCGCACAGCACCGCGTGCGGCTGCCAGAACGCGCCCACCAGGTTCTTGCCCTCGGGCAGGTTGACCCCGGTCTTGCCGCCGATGGCGGCGTCCACCTGCGCGAGCAACGTGGTGGCCACGTGGACGATGGCCACGCCCCGGTGGTACACCGCGGCGGCGAACCCGGCGGTGTCGGTCACCATCCCGCCGCCGACGCTGACCACCACGTCCGACCGGCTCAACCCCCATTGCGCCCAGCCGCGGCACAACACCTCGACCGTCTCGAGGTTCTTCTCCTCCTCGCCGTGGCCGACCTCGAACACCCGGTGCTCGACGCCGGGGTCGACGACGATGTCGAGCCCTTCCTGGGTCACGATGGCGGCCCGGCGGACGCCGACCGGCAACACGTCGAGCAACCGGTGGCGGGCGCCCGCGCCCACGAGCACGTCGTAGGAACGGTCGCCGAGCGAGACCGGGACGGTGATCACAGCGAGCCCAGGATCGCTTCGGCCGCGGCCGCGGGCGAGGCCTCGTCGACGTCGACCACGAGGTCGGCCAATCCCTCGTAGAGCGGCCGGCGCTCGCCGTCGAGCCTGGCCAACGCCGCGCCGGCGTCGTCGCCGAGCAACGGCCGGTGGTCGCGCCCCGACGCAACCCGGGTGGCCAACACCTCGGGCGCAGCCCGCAGCCACACGATGCGCCCGCCCTTCTCCTTCAGCAGCCGGCGGTTCCCGGGATCGAGCACGGCCCCGCCGGCCACCGCCACCACCGTCGGCGAGGGAAAGGCCAGCGCGTGCTCCAACGCCCGCCGCTCCTCGACCCGGAAGGCGGCCTCGCCGTCGGACTCGAAGATCTCCCGCACGGTCCGGCCGGTGTTGGTCTCGACCTGGGCGTCGCTGTCGAGCACGACCCATCCGAGGCGCGAGGCCAGGAGGCGCGCCACCGTCGACTTCCCCGAGCCCATCATCCCGATCAACGAGATCCGGTCAACCAAGGGACCGCACGAAGGCGTCGCGGTTGCGCACCAGCTCCGCGACCGAGTCGCCCCCGAACTTGCGCTGGGCCTCGCCCGCCAGCACCAGGGCGACCATGGTCTCGGCGACGACGCCCATGGCCGGCACCGCGGTCACGTCGGTGCGCTCCTTGAACGACACCGTCTCTTCCTTGGTGTTGACGTCGACCGTCTTCAGCGTCGGCCGGTTGAGCGTGGCCAACGGCTTCATGTATGCCCGCGCCGCCAGCAACGCCCCGGTCGAGATGCCGCCCTCGATGCCGCCGGCGAAGTCGGATTCGCGCCGGTAGCCGGAGGAGGCCGCGTCCCACACGATCGGGTCGTGGGCCGCGCTCCCCCGCCGCGAGGCCACGTCGATGCCGTCGCCGATCTCGACCGCCTTCACCGCCTGGATGCTCATGAGCGACTGGGCCAGCAGGGCGTCGAGCTTGCGGTCCCAGTGGACGTGGCTGCCCAACCCGACGGGCACGCCGTAGGCCAGCACCTCGGTGGCCCCGCCGAGCGAGTCGCCCTCCTTGGCCGCGGCCTTGACCTCCTCGATCATCGCGGCCTCGGCGTCGGGGTCGAAGCACCGCACCGGCGACTCGTCGACGCGGTCGAGGTCGGCCATCGTCGGCCGCACGTCGGCCTTGGCCCGCGCACCGCCCATCTGGATGGTGTGGCTCAACACGTCGACGCCGAGCTCGCGCAGCAACAGCTTGGCCGCCGCGCCGGCCGCGACCCGCGCCGCCGTCTCCCGCGCGCTGGCCCGCTCGAGCACGTTGCGGGCGTCGTCGTGGCCGTACTTCTGCATACCGGCCAGGTCGGCGTGGCCCGGGCGTGGTTGGGTCAGCGGGGCAGCCGTCGCCCCTGGCGCGGGCGACATCTCCTCGTGCCACTTGTCGGACCGCTCCCACTCGGTGTTGGCGATCTCGATGGCCAGCGGGCTGCCCAACGTGTAGCCGTGGCGGACGCCGCCGAGCAGCGTGACCTCGTCCTGCTCGAACTTCATACGGGGCCCGCGGCCGTAGCCCAACCTCCGCCTGGCCAGCTCGGCCTGGACGTCCTCGACCGTCAGGGCCAGGCCCGCGGGCAGGCCCTCGACGATGACGACGAGGGCCTTGCCGTGCGATTCGCCTGCGGTGAGGTACCGGAGCACCGCCTCAGGTTACCGGCGGAAATGCTACGGAAGGACGACCTGGGTCGAGGGGATCTCGCGGTAGTCGTGTACCGACCAGTTCTGCTGGGTCAAGGCCGCGACCCGCGAGTCGTAGCGGACCCTGAGGTTCGGCCCGCCGTTGCAGGTGGCGGTGTGGAAGGTGAGCGCGCCCCGCCAGTCGGCCTTGCAGCCGTTGGAGGTCATGTCGCTGCTGGGGGCGTAGATGATGCCGACCCAACGGCCGGCGTTGGAGCCGTTGCCCGGGTCGACGATGCCGTGGCCGGCCAGGTACACCCGGAACTTGGTGGGGTCGCCCTCGATATTGCCGACCGGGTTGACGTTGAGGTCGGAGCCGTTGAAGTAGACGTCGGCCGTGCTGCCCGCGGGCGGGATCACGAAGATCTCGACCACGCCGCCGTTGGCCGGGCTCGACGGCGTCCCGACCTGGAAGGTGGGGCCGAACGAGATCGTCGAGGTGCAGAGGTACTGGCCCGGGTTGAGGACAGCCGGGATGACCCCGGAGACGGCCGGGCAGGCCTGGGCCGTCGGCGGGACGCACGGCGTCGGCGGGGTGTTGACCGGCGCCGGGCAGCCGACGACCGGGTCCTTGGGCTTGTACGAGCCGGTGAGGTCGATGCGGTCGGGGCAGTTCGACGAACCGCCCGGGTAGACGATGTGGTGGCTCGCCGGGTGGCTGTTGCTGTTGCAGGTGATGCTTCCGTTGCTGCCGGCATCCGCGCTCGGCGTCGTCACCGTGGCCCCGCTGGCGTCGACCGAGTAGATCGTGCCGTTGCTCGAGCCGTTGAAGGTCAAGCTGGCGTCGCCGAAGAGGGCGAACGGATAGAGCTGGTCGCGCACGAGGATGGCCTCGACGGCGTGGGGCACGCCGTTGACCAGGCCCTTGGAACGGACCCGCACGTGGAAGTCGTCGATCTTGGTGGCCACGTATTGGGCTGCGACCGAACCGGGCAGCGACTGGACCGTGCAGTTCACCGAACCGCCGACGCAGAAGGTCGCCGGCGGCGCGCCGTTGCCGAGCTGGTCGACCCGGAAGAGGGCGTCGCTCACGCCGGCGTCGGCCACCCCGAGGGCGCCGCTGAACTCCTGGTTACGGCGGGCCGAGTCCTGGCCGCTGAGGGTGCGGGCGGTGACGGTGACCGCCAGCGCGCCGAGCACCATGATCACGGTCAGGGCGATGATCATCGACCCCTGCTCGTCTCGTTTGGGGGTCATCCGCATCCAAGGCCTCCTGGCAGCCGGTTACGCAAGTGGACGTCGACGGTCTCCTGGAACGGCTGCGGGCCGGGGTTGGAGTCGGAGACGATGGTGAGCTTCATTCGGATCGTGCAACGCCCGACGTCGGTCGCGGTCGTGGACGCGTCGCTGTAGAGGTCGCGACCGCTCTCGCCGTAGTAGCCCAACAGCGCGACGCCGGCGGTGTTGTTCCTGACGTTGCGGAGGCGGACGACCGAGGAGACCACGGTCGCCGTGGCGGTGTTGTCGGACAGGACCTCGCGGCGCAGGGTCTGGTAGTTCGTGCCCGAGGCGGTGTCGTAGACCCACCGGACGACGGTCTTGGCCGACGACGTCCCGGTCTCGACCTGCACCTGGGTCCCGTAGGTCGTCTTGGTGGTGAAGGCATTCATCGGGTTGGCGCCGCGGATGTCCTTGGCCATCGACTGCAGGACGAACCGCACGGCCTGCTCGTTGTCGACCAGGGCGGAGGCGCGCTGCTCGCTCTTGGTCAACGACTGCAACGACCCGAGGAACGCAGCCAGCACGAGCAGCATCAGCGCGGACACGATCGTGACCTCGAGCACCGTCGTCCCGTTGTCGTCTCGCGAGCGGCTGTGGAAACCGAGGCGCTTCAACATAGGTTCGGCTGCGGGCTTCGGTTCGAGGCCTTCACGTAGGCGCACACGAGCAGCGTGTGGGTCGTCGTGGTCGCGGTGACGCCGCTGTAGACGGTGAAGGTGTGGCTGCCGACCGACCAACCCGATGCGCCCGACGTCAGCGCGGTGCCGGAGTACGACGTGCCGCTGCCGCTCAGGTTCCACGGCGAGCCCGGGTCGGCCAGGTTGTTCGAATCCTTGGCGTACACCCGGTAGCCGCCTCCGCACGAACCCGTGGCACCGAGGGTGAAGCCCAGGTTCTCGGTCATGAGGTTGCGACCGCTCTGGGCTCCGGTCGCGGCCGTGAGATAGGTCTTGGTCGTGCTCGACGTGGACGACGTCGTGAGGTTGAGGCTGTTGAGGGTGCACGAGCCCGCCGGCGGGTTGGCGGTGGTGGCCTGGAGCGTGTTCGACGCTGGCGACGGGCTGCCGTCCGGCCCGTAGGCGTACACCCTGAAGAAGTAGGTCTGGTTCGACCCGAGGGTGGTCACCGGGTAGCTGAGGTTGCCCGCGGGAATGGGCGCGCTCGACTGCAGGCCGCCGCCGAAGGCCGAGTCGTTGGCCCACTGCACGAGGTAGTGGTCGATCGGTCCGCCGGTGCTCGCCGCGCTCCACCCGAGGTCGACCTCGCTGTAGCTGGCGGGCGCCGCCGGCACCGTGGCCGAGTTGAGGACTGGCGCGCCCGGCGGCACCGCGACCGCAGGCGTGGTCGTGATCGTGCCGTTGTTCTTCGGGCCGCTGTACGCGCCCCGGCCGCCGGGGTAGACGACCGAGCTGTCGGTGATCTCGTGGGTGCCGGTCTCGTTCGTCCACGAGACGAAGACGTCGGTTCGCTTGTAGGCCTGGGTGCGGGTGACGGCCCCGCTCTCCTTGGCGTCGACCCAGACGATGTGGCGGCGCACGGTGAACGTGCGCTGGGCGAAGGTTTCGGTCGTCAGCGGGACGAACGCGGGGGTCACGGTGGCGGGAGTGGTCAGGCCGAGCTGCACGGTCTCGCTGCCGGCATAGCTGGACACGTAGCCGTTCTGGTCGCCGTAGAAGCCGACGTTGGCGTAGGGCACCGACCGCATGGCCTCGACGTCGCGGGTCGCCAGGGCCGCGGCCTCGGTGCGGGTGCTGGTGCCGCTGGCCGTCTGGAGGCTGGCGTAGAACACCGGCGCCAGGGCGACCATCACCAGGGCGAGCAGGGTCAGCGAGACCATGACCTCGACCATGGTGAAGCCGTCGCTCCCCTCGGAGGGGACGGCCGCGCCTGACGGGGACCCCGTCCGATATTCCCCTCTGGGTGTCACAACGGGTTACTTCGGCAGAAGGCGGAGGACGCTTTAGACCGTGGCCGGCCACTCCATCGCCGGTGGCCGCAGCCCGGCCACCTACGCTCCCCGCGTGCTCGCGACCGAGCCCCGGCGTGCCCTTCCCCTGGACGAGCTGGTGGTGCCCGCGCTTCTCGGCCTGTTGCTGGTGGCGGCTTCGCCGTCGTTCAACGGCTCCACGTGGATGCCCCGGGTGGCGATACTCCTCGTGCTCGCCGGCCTCGGCGTCACCGCGCTGGTCGGCCTCGTCCGCGGCGGCGACCGGGCCGCGGTCGCGGCCGGCGCCTTCGTATTCCTGGCCGCGGCCTCGAGCCTGCTCTCGCCCCAGCCGAGGCTGTCCTTCCTCGGGCTCTACAACGTCGGCACCGGGACGGTGTTCGTCGTCGCCCTGGCGACCGTCTGGGCCCTCGGCCGCACGCTCAGCGCCGATGGCCTCCACCGGGCGGGTGTCGCCGTGGTCGCGGGCGCCGTGGCCAACGCCGCCGTCGGCCTCGTCCAGGTTGCGCTGAAGCCCGGGTTCTTCCCCTTCGAGCCCTTTGAAAAGAACCGGGCCAGCGGGCTCCTGGGCAACCCCGTCCAGCTCGGGATGGTGATGGTGGGCGCCCTCGCGTTCCTCGGGGTGCGCCCGGGCCGGCCGTCGGCGGCCCGCCTGGCCGCGATCGCCTTCCTGGCCGCCGCGCTCCAGGCGTCCGGTTCCCGGGCCAGCCTGCTCCTCGGTGTCCTCCTACCGGCCGCCGCCCTCGCCCTCTTGCGGCGGTGGCAACACCTGGCCCTCACCCTCGCCGCAATCGCCGTCGGTATCGGGCTGGTCGCCCTGCTTCCGTTGTCGAGCGCCGGCGGCGCCACCTCACGGCTGGCGTCCAGCGGTGGTGACTCCAGCCTCGGCTCGCGGGTCGAGATGTGGCGCGCCGGGGCCGCGGCCGTCGCCGACCGACCGGTCCTCGGCCACGGGCCGGGCCGCTTCCGGGCCGCGACCCTCCCCCACCGTTCGCGCGCCGCGGCGGTGGCCGAGGGCCCGGATCGTTACTTCGCCGACGCCCACAACCTCGTCGTCGAGTACGCCACCTCCACCGGCGTCCTCGGCCTGGCCGCGCTGGTGGCGTGGGTCGGCCTCGCATTGAGGCGGGGCCGGGGTCCGTGGGCCGTGCTGGCGGTGGCCCTCCTCGCGGGCCACGGGGCCCAGCCCCAGATGGTGGCCACCACGCCGTTGCTGTTCTTCGCCCTCGGCGCGGCCGCGCCCCGCGCCGATGGGACGCGACGGACGCGGGTTGCGCTCGTGGCCACCGCCGGGCTCGCGGCCCT
>JAXDPV010000194.1:0-22084 GCA_034668185.1 Actinomycetota bacterium | reverse complement strand
TGCCGATGCGGTCGGGCAACAGCGGCGGGATGGTGGCGCTGGTCAACACGGCGGTGACGTCATGCCACAGCTTCTCGTTCAGCAGCGGCCCCACGTCGACCGGACTCGTCTTGAACACCGGCGCATGGACAGGACCCTCGACCCACGCCACGAACGTCGGCGCCAGGTCGGCGATGAAGGCGATGTCGCCGGCCAGGTGGCCGCCTGCCTGCATGGCCCGGCGCTTGCGGGCCTCGTCGCCCTCCGACTTGCGGACGGCGGCGTTCAGCTCACGGGTTCGCTCGGCCGCAATGGCCAGCACCGAAGTCAGGGAGTCGCCGAGCCCGGCCGGCAGCCGCTGGCCCCGCAACGGCACCAGCGCCGCCTCCCACGCGTCGCCCATGGCCTCGAGGTTGTCGGCCAGCGCGACCTCGCCGGACGACAGCAGCCCCTTGGCGTTGCGGGCCAGCGCACGGAACCGGCCGGCCCCGAGCTCGAGACCCAAGCTGGCCGAAGCCACGTCCTCCAGCTCGTGGGCCTCGTCGAACACCACCACGTCGTGCTCCGGGATCACGAACCCGCCGCTGGCCAGGTGCAGCCCATACAGATGGGTGTTGACCACCACCACGTCGGCCTTGGCCGCCCGGTCACGCGCGGCCTCGGCGAAGCACGCCTCGCCGGCCGGGCAGCGCACCGCGCCCGGGCACTCCATGGCGCTCACGCTCACCTGGCCCCACGCCCGGGGCGACGGCTCGAAGTCGAGCTCGCTGCGGTCGCCCGTCTCCGACGTCGTCGCCCACTGCAACAACCGCAGCACCTGGCGCCCCAACCCGCCGAGCTCGTCGGCCGAGACGTCGTCCAACGCGAGCTGGTCGCCACCGCCGGCGACCTCCATGGCCCGCTGCCGGCAGAGATAGTTCGCCCGCCCCTTCAGCACCGCGAACTCGAACGAGCCCTCGCCCAGCTCACGCTGGAGCAACGGCAGGTCCTTGGTGCCGAGCTGGTCCTGCAACGCCTTGGTAGCCGTGGCCACCACGACCTTCGACCCGCTCAGCAACGCCGGCAACAGATATCCGAGCGACTTGCCCGTCCCCGTGCCCGCCTGCACCACGAGGTGGCGCTGGGCCCGGATGGCGTCGGCCACGGCGAGCGCCATCTCCCGCTGCCCCGGCCTGGCTTCGCCGCCCCCGGGCAACGAGGCCACCACCTTGGCCAGCGCGACCTCGACCTCGCTCTCGCCCACGCCGCCGACGCTACCGCCGGGGTGTGACAAGCCGGTGACGGCGGAAGATCTCAGGCGGTGCGGAGCCGGGGCCGGGAGTCCAGCCGGGCGGCGCAGGTGGAACGGGCGGCGATGGCGTCGAAGTAGGCGGCCTTGCGGCGGGCGACCCGGCCGGTGGGATTGTCGGAGACCGGCAGGGCGCCGGGCTCGAGCTGGCTGTTCATGCCGTCCTTCAAGAGGTCGAGCGCCTCGGAACGGAGCTGCGAGACGCGGGACTCGGAGACGCCGAGCTCGGCGCCGATGTCCTGCATCGAGCGGTCCTCGAAGAAGTAACCGATCACCACGACCTGCAGCCGCGCCGGCAGCGAACGAACGGCATCGACCAGGTAGGCGTTGCGCTCGCGCTCCAGCAGTTCGACCTCGGGGGTCTCGTTGTCGACCAGCAGCACGGCGTCGGACTCGCCGCTCGCCAGCATCGAGTCGTAGTTCAGGACGGTCGCCCGGTGGAGGTCCTCGGTCAGGCCACGGACACTCGACTCGGCCACGCCCAACGCCGAAGCCAGCTCCGGCGCCGTCGGCGTGCGCCCGAGCTTGGCCGTCAGCCGCTCGTTCACGATCTCCATCTGCCGGGCCTTGGCCCGCACCGGCCGGCTGGCCCAGTCGTTGCCCCGCAGCTCGTCGAGCAGCGCGCCCTTGATGCGGGTCGCGGCGTAGCGGTGGAAGGGGACGCCCCTGGCCTCGTCGAAGTTCCGGGCCGCCTGGGCCAGGCCGATCATGCCGGCCGACACCAGGTCGTCGCGGACGGCGTGGCGAGGCATCTTCGAGGAGAGCTCGGCCACCGCCCGGCGCACGAGGGGAAGGTGCTCCCTGACGAGGTCTTCTTCCACCTTGGCGCTACGCGTGTTGGTCACAAGTACATCATTCCGACATGACGGCCGATGCAGTAGAGCCCGATCGAGTCATTTCGGACAGAGCCGCCGATCATGCACGAAGGGGTGTCACCGGACTAGTCACGGGGATTGACCTGCGGTTCCTCACGTTCGCGGTGTCACTGCCGATATGAGCCCCCGTGAGCCGATGAGCGGTCCGAGCCTGTCGGAATTGTCGAGCCTCCTGTTCCGCGAGCGCGAGGTGCTCGGCCAGCTCGTCGACCTCCTGCACGGGTCCGGCGACCCCGACGAGGCCGACGGGCTCCTCCGCTCGGTGAGCAGTCTCGAGCTCCACCGCGCCATCACCGCGAGGGAGGCGGCCGTCGACCTCGGCCTCGACGGCGAACCCACCCTCGGCGCCCTCGCCGCGGTCGCGCCGCCCGAGTGGGCCACCCTCCTCGACGACCACCGCATCGCCCTCGTCGCCCTCACCGAGGAGGCCCACAAGCGGCTGCGCTCGGCTGCGATCTCGGCCGCCACCCCCGAGGGCAGCGGCAACGTCGTCGCCCTCGACGACGCCCGTGGCCCCGGCGTCCAGCGGTCGCTTACCGACTTCCTGCGTTGACCACGGCTTCGCCCGAGCGGTTGGCCTCGGTCGGCACGGCGTCGGGCGTCTTGGGGACGTCGATCTCGACGGTGACGGTTCCGTGCTCCTTCTCCCAATGGACGACATCGACCACGGCGACGTAGACCGCCAGCCGGGCGAGGAAGAACAGCCAGGCGAGCACGGCGAAGACGACGCCGATCGAGCCGTAGAGGCCGGACGACGAGGCCACCATCCGGGGCACGAGGATCGAGCCCACGAACTTCAACACCTCGAGCCCGACGGCCCCGACCATGGCCCCCGGCAGGTGGTCGCGCCACGGGATGTCGACGTTGGCCAGCACCCGCAACGTCCAGATCCAGAGGACCACGTTCACGGCCAGGCCGGCGACGATCGACACCGGCGCGAGCCACGGCACCAGGTTGAGCACCACGGTGACGCCGAAGGAGACCAGCAGGATCGCGACCGCCCCGACCAACCACAAGAGGCCGCCGAGCTTGTCCTTGATGCCCCGCCCGGTCACCTGCCAGACCTTGTCGAAGGCGTACTGGAGCGAGGCGACGACCCCGAGCCCGGACCACAACAGCCCGATGGTGCCGATCCCGATCGCGCCCTTGCGGCTCTTGCGGGCCGTGTCGATGGCGGACAGCACCGCCTTGGCCGCCTCGCCCGTCAACCCGAGCCGGCTGATGATCTCGTGGGGGAGGTCACGCCCGACCGAGAGGAAGCCGACGATCCCGACGGTCACGAGCAGCAACGGGAACAGCGACGAGAAGGCGGCGAGGGTCACGGCGCTGGCGAGGTAGCCGCCGTGGACCTCGTCGAACCGCCCCTGGACCCGCAGCACGGTGGCGAACCACTTCCAGCGGCGAGCCAGGGGGCCGAGCAGGCGATCCTTCACGTCCACGGCCCACCCGTACCCGCTTGGGGGAGCGGGCAAGCTACCGTCCGTCACCGTGGCCCGAGCAGTCCCTCCCGGCGTCGACCCCAAGCGGCTCCCCACCCACGTGGCCTGCGTCATGGACGGCAACGGCCGCTGGGCCACCAAGCAGGGCCTGCCCCGCACCGCCGGCCACGCCGCCGGGGAGGACGCGCTGTTCGACACCGTCGAGGGCGCCCTCGACCTCCGGCTCAAGTGGCTCACGGTCTACGCCTTCTCCACCGAGAACTGGCGCCGGCCCGTCGACGAGGTCCGCTACCTCATGCAGTTCAACGAGCGCATCCTCACCGACCGGCGGGACGAGCTCCACGACCTCGGCGTCCGCATCACCTTCGCCGGCCGGCGGGACTGGCGGGTCCCGAAGCGGTTGGTCAGGCGGATGGACGAGGCCATCGAGCTCACCGCCGGCAACAAGCAGATGACGCTCTGCATCGCCTTCAACTACGGGGGCCGGGCCGAGATCGTCGACGCCGTGCGGGCCCTGGTCGACAAGGGGACGCCGGCCGACAAGATCGACGAGAAGGCCATCCGCAGCCAGCTCTACCAACCCGACATGCCCGAGCCCGACCTGGTCGTGCGCACCTCGGGCGAGTACCGCATCTCGAACTTCCTCCTGTGGGAGCTGGCCTACAGCGAGCTCGTCTTCACCGAGGTGCTCTGGCCCGACTTCCGCCGCGAGCACCTGTACGAGGCGGTGCGGGAGTACCAGCGACGCACCCGCCGCTTCGGCGGCGTCGACGACGACGACAAGCCGTAGCCGCCGCCGTGCCGCTCTACCGCGAGTCGGGGGTCGTGCTCCGCACCATCCGGCTCGGCGAGGCCGACCGCATCGTCACGTTGCTGACCGAGGGGCGGGGCAAGGTGCGGGCGGTGGTCAAGGGCGTGCGCAAGACCAAGAGCCGCTTCGGCGCCCGTCTCGAACCCCTCACCCACGTGGCCCTGCAGCTCTACGAAGGCCGGGAGCTCGACACCGTCACCCAGGCCGAGACCATCGACAACTTCCGGGTGATCCGCGAAGACCTCGACCGGGTCGCCAGGGCCACGGCCTTGCTCGAAGCGTGCGACCAGGTCGCCCAGGAGGGCGAACCCAACGCCGCCCTCTACCGGATGCTCGTGGGGGCGCTGCGGTCGCTGGCCGCCGACAGCAGCCCGTCGCTCGTGAGCGGGTTCTACTGGAAGTTGCTCGCCCTCGAAGGCTTCCGGCCACTGCTCGACGTGTGCGCGACCTGTGGGGGCGGGGGGCCGTTCGTGGCCTTCGACCTGGGGGAGGGAGGCGTGCTCTGCCGGTCGTGCCGCAAGGGGTTGCCGGTGACCGAGGCCGCCCTCGCCCTGGTGCGCCGGATGCTGGGCGGCGACCTGTCCTCGGCCCTGGCCGAGCCGCCATCGGCGGCCACGGCCGAGGCCGAGGGGCTGGCGACCCGGGCGATGGAACACCACCTGGAGCGCCGGCTACGGAGTGCTAGATGGCCGAGCCTCGACCCCGAACGCCAGTGAAGAAGCTGGCTACGAACAGCACCAGGGCGATGATGAGGAGCCACTTGAGGCCCTCGACGAAGAGGCCGACGCCACCGAACAACAGCGCCAGGATCAACAGCAGGGCAACGAGTCCCATCGGGTAGTTCTCCTTACTCGGGGTGTGTTGCCCCGTGTACCCATTAGCCTGGAACGCCATGCCCGACGTGATGGACGCCGTCGTCAACTTGTGCAAGCGCCGCGGTTTCATCTTCCCGTCGGCGGAGATTTACGGCGGTTTCCGCTCGACCTACGACTACGGGCCCCTCGGGTCGCTGATGCTGCGCAACGTCAAGGACGCGTGGTGGCGCTCGATGGTGCAACTCCGCGACGACGTCGTCGGCCTCGATGCCGCCATCCTGTCGCCCCCGGCGGTGTGGGAGGCGTCCGGCCACCTGGCCACCTTCACCGACCCGTTGGTCGACTGCCGCTCGTGCAAGGAGCGCTTCCGTGCCGACCACCTGAAGTCGCCCGACGTCTGCCCGAACTGCGGCCAGAAGGGCACGCTCACGGAGGCCCGCAACTTCAACCTCATGTTCAAGACCTTCGTCGGCCCGGTGGAGGACTCGGCCTCGGTCGCCTACCTCCGTCCCGAAACCGCGCAAGGCATGTTCACCAACTTCAAGAACGTGCTGGAGACCTCGCGCAAGAAGCCGCCGTTCGGCATCGCCCAGATCGGCAAGTCGTTCCGCAACGAGATCACGCCGGGCAACTTCGTCTTCCGTACCCGCGAGTTCGAGCAGATGGAGCTCGAGTTCTTCGTGCCGCCGGCCGAGGGCCCGGCCTGGTTCGACTACTGGTGCAACGAGCGGCTGCAGTGGTACGTCGACCTCGGCATCGCCAAGGACAAGCTGCAGTTGCGCCCGCACGAGGAGTCCGAGCTCTCGCACTATTCGGCGGGCACGAGCGACGTCGAGTTCATGTTCCCGTGGGGCTGGGGCGAGCTCGAGGGCATCGCCCAGCGCACCGACTACGACCTGAAGCAGCACAGCGCGCATTCGGGCCAGGCGCTGGAGTACTTTGACCAGGCCAGCGGCGAGCGCTACACGCCCTACGTCGTCGAGCCGGCCGCGGGCGCGACCCGGTCGATGATGGCGTTCCTCCTGGCCGCCTACGCCGAGGACGAGGTCAACGGCGAGAAGCGCACGGTGCTGCGGTTGCACCCCCGGCTCGCGCCCTACCAGGTGGCCGTGCTGCCGTTGTCGAAGAACGACCAGTTGGTGCCGCCGGCCCGCGAGGTGCTGTCGCTGCTGCAGCCGCACTTCATGTGCGACTACGACCAGACGCAGAACATCGGCCGCCGCTACCGCCGCCAGGACGAGATCGGCACGCCGCTGTGCGTCACCGTCGACTTCGAGACCCTGGAGGACCGGGCGGTGACGATCCGCGATCGTGACTCCCTGGAGCAGGTGCGGGTGCCGATCGACGCGCTGGTCGGCGAGGTCAGGGGCCGGCTCGCCCTGTGAGCCAGACGGGGGCGAAGACCGAGCGCATCCGCAAGATCGCCCTGGCCCTGCCCGAGACCCACGAAGAGGTGACGTGGGGCGAGGACCTCAACTTCCGGGTGGGCAAGAAGATCTTCTGCTTCCCCGGCGACGAGGCGATGACGATCAAGGCCGACCCCGACGAGCGGGAGTCGCTGCTCGCCGACGACCGGTTCACGGTGGCGCCCTACGTCGGCCGCTTCGGGTGGGTACGGATGGACGTCACCGGCAAGGTCGATTGGTCGGAGGTCGCCGAGCTCATCACCACCTCGTACTGCCTGATCGCCCCGAAGAAGCTGGCCAAGCAGGTGCTCGCCGAGCGCCAGGCCTAGACCTGGGGCACGACGTCGACGATGGCCCGGCTGCGGCGCTCGACGACGACGAACGAGGGCACGCCGAGCGCCTTCCAGGTGGAGAACCCGTCGGCGCCGTAGCGGTCGGCGAGGTGGAGGGCGATCACCGTGCCGTGGGCGACGACGGCCATGCGCTCGTGGGGGTAGGCCTTGGCCAGGAGGTCGACGGCGGCGCTGAACCTCGCGGCCGCGGCCGCACCCGACTCCTCGCCGAACACCACCTTGTCGGGCTCGGCGAAGACCCGACGGACGCTGGCCACGATCCGCCGCAACCCGACCGGCCGGAGGCGCTCAGCCAGCCGCTTGGCGCCGGCGCGGCCCTCGGGCCCGAGCATCCAGTCGCTCGCCGGGAGCCGGGGGTCGACCTCGGGTTGCGCATGTTTCACCAGGACGAGGAGGTCGTGCCGGGCCATCGCCACGAAGGCTGGCACACCGCCGCCGGTAGGCTGCGGCCCGTGACGTACGTCTACGCCTTCGACCACAAGCACAAGAAGCCCCCGATGTCGCTCAAGGACCTCCTCGGGGGCAAGGGCGCCAACCTCGCCGAGATGACTTCCGTGCTGAAGCTGCCGGTACCGCCGGGGTTCACCATCTCGACCGACGCGTGCCGCGACTACATGGTCGGCGGCTGGCCGGCCGGGCTCGACAAGGAGATCGAGAAGCAGGTCGCCAAGCTCGAGAAGGAGATGGGCAAGAAGCTCGGCGACCCCGCCGACCCGCTGCTCGTCAGCGTGCGCTCGGGGGCCAAGTTCTCGATGCCCGGGATGATGGACACCGTCCTCAACCTCGGGCTCAACGACGACTCGGTCGAGGGCCTGGCCAAGCAGACGAGCGACGACCGCTTCGCTTACGACTCCTACCGCCGCTTCATCGCCATGTACGGCCGCATCGTGCTCGGTGTCGAGGGCGAGGAGTTCGACCGCCTGCTCGACAGCGCCAAGGAGTGGGACGGCGTCAAGGCCGACTCCGACATCACCGCCGACACCCTGCGCCGGCTGTGCGAGCGCTACAAGGCGATCGTGGCCGGCCACACCGGCAAGGCGTTCCCCCAGAAGCCCTTCGAGCAGTTGCGGGGCGCGATCGAGGCCGTGTTCAAGTCGTGGAACGGGCCCCGGGCCATCGCCTACCGCAACCGGGAGAAGATCAGCCACGACCTGGGCACGGCGGTGAACGTGCAGACGATGGTGTTCGGCAACCGCGACGAGAACAGCGGCACCGGCGTCGGGTTCACCCGCGACCCGGCCACCGGCGAGGCCGGCGCCTACGGCGACTTCCTGGTCAACGCCCAGGGCGAGGACGTGGTCGCCGGCATCCGCAACACCGAGCCGCTGTCGGCCCTCGAGCGCAAGTTCCCGAAGATCTACAAGGAGTTGCTCGACATCTTCGACCGGCTCGAGGCGCACTACCGCGACATGTGCGACACCGAGTTCACCATCGACCAGGGCAAGCTCTGGATGCTGCAGACCCGCGTCGGCAAGCGCACGGGCGTGGCCGCGTTGCGCATGGCCGTCGACATGACCAAGCAGCGCAAGTGGAAGATCACCAAGGCCGAGGCCATCCAGCGGGTGACGGCCGAGCACCTCGACTCGGTGCTGCACCCGCAGTTCGCCGCCGGGTCCGAGGTCAAGGTGATCGCCCGTGGTCTTGGCGCCTCGCCTGGGGCGGCCGTGGGCAAGGCCTACTTCACCGCCGACGACGCCGCCGACGCCGCCGACCGGGGCGAGCAGGTTGTGCTGGTGCGCAACGAGACCTCGCCCGAGGACGTGCACGGGATGATCGTGGCCGAGGGCATCCTGACGGCACGTGGGGGATTGGTGTCGCACGCCGCCGTCGTCGCCCGCGGTTGGGGCAAGCCCGCGGTCGTGGGCGCAGAGTCGGTGAAGATCGCAGGCAAGTCGTTCACCGTCGGCGGGGTCACGGTGCGCGAGGGCGACGTCATCTCCCTCAACGGGACGACGGGCGAGGTGGTGGCGGGTGCGGTGGCGTTGAGCGCGGCCCAACCGCCGCCCGAGTTCGACGTGATCCTCGGGTGGGCCGACGACGTCCGCAAGGGCAAGCTCGCCGTCCGGGCCAATGCCGATACCGGCCCCGACGCCAAGAACGCCCGTGACTTCGGGGCCGAGGGCATCGGCCTGTGCCGCACCGAGCACATGTTCCTCGGCGAGGACCGCTTGCCGGTCGTGCGCCGGATGATCCTGGCCGACTCGCCTTCGGAGGAAGCCGCCGCGCTCGAGGAACTGCGGGCGGTGCAGAAGGCCGACTTCGAGGAGATCCTCGAGGCCATGGACGGGCTGCCGGTGACGGTTCGGTTGCTCGACCCGCCGCTGCACGAGTTCCTGCCCCGCACCGACGAGCTCATGGTGAAGGAGGCGACGACCGGCCTGACGGCCGAGGAGCGCAAGCTCTACGAGGCGGCCAAGTCGTGGGAGGAAGCCAACCCCATGCTGGGCACCAGGGGCGTGCGGTTGGGCGTCATCAAGCCCGGTCTCTATGCGATGCAGGTGCGGGCGCTGATGGAGGCCGCGGCCGAACGGGTGGCCAAGAAGGGCAAGCCCGTGGTCGAGGTCATGATCCCCTTGACCGTGGCCGGCCCGGAGATGGAGCTGGCCCGCTCGTGGGTGGTCTCGGCCATTGCCGAGGCGACGGCGGGGGTGAAGAAGCCGATCGACGTCACCATCGGCACGATGATCGAGACGCCCCGGGGCGCCCTCGTCGCCGACGAGATCGCCGAGCACGCCGAGTTCTTCAGCTTCGGCACCAACGACCTCACCCAGATGACGTTCGGGTTCTCCCGCGACGACGTCGAGGGCCGGATGATGACGGCGTACCTGGAGCAGGGGTTGTTGAAGCGCAACCCGTTCGACACCTTGGATCAGGTCGGGGTGGGCGCGCTGGTGCGTGACGCCGCGGCCAAGGGCCGCAAGGCCCGCCCCGGGTTGAAGCTCGGCGTATGCGGCGAGCACGGCGGCGACCCCGAGTCGATCGACTTCTTCTACCGGGCCGGCCTCGACTACGTGTCGTGCTCGCCGTTCCGGGTGCCGATCGCCCGGTTGGCGGCGGCCCAGGCGGTGTTGGGCGCGGGCGGCGACAGCGGTACCAAGTAGTTGCAGCCGGCCGACATCGCGGACCTCGTCGAAGCGAGCGACCCGCGGGTGAGCCCGGACGGGCGCACGGTCGCGTTCGTGGTGACGACCGTCGACCTCGACGCCAACCTGTACCGGAGCGCGGTGTGGGTCGCGGGGGTCGACGGGGCATCGCTGCCGCCGTGCCCGTTCACCGGTGGTTCGGGCCGGGAGCGGATGCCGCGGTGGTCGCCTGACGGGGAGTGGCTGGCGTTCGTGGCCCATCCCGATCCCGACTCGAAGGGGTCGGCGTTGTGCGTTTCGGCGGCCGACGGGACCGGCGAGGAGACGTTCGAGCTGCTGTCGTGGCCCGAGGACATCGACGATCTGGTGTGGACGGCGGACGGTTCCCGCTTGGTCTTCACCGCCCGTTCCCGGGACGAGGACCAGTACGGGCCGTCGCACGATCGCGACCGTCCTTCACGTTCGATCGACCGGGTTTCGTACCGGCTCGACAACGTGGGCTGGACGATCGACCGTCCCCGGCACGTGTTCTCGATCGCCTCCGACGGGTCTTCCGGCGGCGTGCCGGTGCGGTTGACCGACGGCCCGTATCAGGACACCGGGTTGGCGGTGTCGCCCGATGGTGCGTGGGTGGCGTTCTCCTCGGCCCGCACGCCGACCTGGGACACCGACCTGTCGACGCACCTGTACCGGGTGCCCATCGATGGGGGAGCGGAGCCCGAGCAGTTGACCGAAGGCGTGCACCTGCATGGCAGCCCGTCATGGAGCCCGGATGGTTCGCGGTTGGCGTTCGTGTGGGGCGACCGGCACTCGATGATGAAGCACGGCCAGATCGGCGTGGTCTCGGCCGACGGCGGGGGCGAACGCCTGTTGACGACCGCGCTCGACCTGCACTGCGCGCCCTACCTGGCCGCGGCCCGTGACCCGGTGTGGGTCCACGGCGGGCACGGCCTCCTCTTCCAGGTTGACGAGGCCGGCAACGTGCCGCTGTACCGGGTCGTTGTCGAGGGCGGCGAGACGGCGTTGGTCGTCGGTGGCGACCGCCAGGTCACCGGCTTCGACGTCGCCGGGGGCACGTTGGCCTTTGTGGCCACGACGGCCGGCGACCTGCCCGAGGTGTTCGCCTTGGTCGACGGCGAGGAGCGCCGTTTGACCCACCTGGGATCTTCGTTCGCAGCCGAGCACCCGATCGCCGAGGGGCCCGAGCGGTTCGTCGCCGTGTCGGCCGATGGCACCGAGGTCGAGGCGTGGTTGCTGCGCCCCGAGGGCTCGACGGGCGACGAGAAGCTGCCGGTGTTGCTGGCCATCCACGGCGGGCCGTTCAGCCAATACGGCAACCGCTTCTTCGACGAGTTCCACGTGCTCGCCGGCGCGGGTTACGCCGTGTTGTATTCGAACCCTCGGGGGTCGTCCGGCTACTCGTCCTCGTTCTCCCGGGGCATCCGCGGGCCTCGTGCTTCGGAGGATCCGGGCACCGGTTGGGGCGGCGCTGACTACGAGGACTTGATGGCGGTGGTCGACGAAGCCTTGCGCCGTTTCCCCGACCTCGACGCTTCCCGGCTCGGCGTGCTCGGCGGTTCGTACGGCGGGTACATGACGTCGTGGATCATCGGCCACACCGATCGTTTCAAGGCGGCGTGCTCGGAGCGGGCGTTGAACAACATGCTGACGTTCGCCCACACGTCCGACATCGGCGCCCATTTCCCGGCCGGCTACATCGGCGCTTCCCATCTCGACGACCCCGACGAGTTCGTTCGCCAGTCGCCCACCACGTACTTCCGTGACATGACCACGCCGCTGTTGATCTTGCATTCGGACGGCGACCTCCGTTGCCCGGTCGAGCAGGCCGAAGACTTGTTCCTCCGGTTGAAGCTCACCGGCCGCGAGGTCGAGTTCCACCGCTTCCCCGGCGAGGGCCACGAACTCTCCCGCTCCGGCGCCCCTCGCCACCGCGTCGAACGCCTCGAGCTGATCCTCGACTGGTTCGGCCGCAAGCTTTGACGTTCTAGTGGTCGTCTTTGCCACCGGTGGCCGAGAACGAGCTCTCGTCCGCGTCCGCGAATTCATCGAGAGGATGGATCGTGAGGGCGTGGGTTGTGGGTCCTCGGGCGTCGAGGAGCTGGTTGGCTCTGAGCAAGGTTCCGCCATTGATCGAGGGGAGCCGCACCCGCCCCTCGGCGAGCCACATGCGATCGTCATCTTGGAGGGCGAAGGCTGGGTCGTGGGTGGGGACGCCGGGCCGGTTGCCGTGGGAGCGGGTCAGGGCGTGTGGTGGTCGGCGGACGAGGTGTGGGACATCGGCTGCAGCGACGGGCGGATGGCCTACATCGAGGTCGAAGGGATAGCGCTGCTGCCGGCTGATCTCGAGTAAACCGGCCGCTGGTACCGTCCTCCCGTGGGGATCGTCGACGAAGACATCGAGCGGGTACGGGCCGCCGCCGACTTCGTCCAGATCGTCAGCGAAGTCGCCCAGCTCCGCAAGGCGGGCAAGCGTTGGCAGGGCCTGTGCCCGTTCCACGCCGAGAAGAGCCCGTCGTTCAGCGTCAACGCCGAGGAGAAGCTGTACTACTGCTTCGGCTGCCAGGCCAGCGGCAATTTGTTCCGCTTCGTGCAGGAGACGCAGCACCTCGACTTCGCCTCCGCCGTCGAGTGGGTGGGCGGCAAGTACGGCATCACCCTGCGTTACGACAACGAGCGGGCAGGCCAGGACCGGGCCCGGAAGCAGGTGCTCACCGACGCTATGGAACAGGCCGTCGAGTGGTACCACCAACGGTTGCTCACGGCCGACGACGCCGGCGGCGCACGCGGCTACCTCCGCTCCCGTGGCTACGACCGTTCGGTGGTCGAGCGCTTCAAGCTCGGTTGGGCGCCCGACGACTGGGACGCGCTGGCCCGTGGGTTGCGGTTGCCGAACGACGTGCTCGAGGACACCGGCCTCGGGTTCGTGAACCGCGTCGGTAAGGCGCAGGACAGCTTCCGCGCCCGGGTGATGTTTCCGATCTTCGACGCCGGCGGCAAGGCCGTTGCCTTCGGCGGCCGCATCCTCCCCGGCGGCGACGGGCCCAAGTACAAGAACTCGGCCGAGACCAAGCTCTACTCCAAGAGCCGCACGCTCTACGCCCTCAATTGGGCCAAGGAAGAGGTCAGCCGGGTGGACGAGGTCATCGTCTGCGAGGGCTACACCGACGTCATCGCCTTCTTCGGCGCCGGGATGCCCCGGGCGGTCGCCACCTGCGGCACCGCGCTGGCCGACGAGCACTTCCGGATGCTCAAGAACTTCTCGACCCGGATCGTGCTCGCCTACGACGCCGACGCCGCCGGCCAGAACGCCGCCTCCCGCTTCTACGAGTGGGAGCAGAAGTACGAGGTCGAGGTGGCCGTGCTCGCCCTACCCGCGGGCGCCGATCCCGGCGACATGGGGCGCGACGATCCCGAGGGACTGGCGGCGGCGGTGAAGGCGGCCAAGCCGTTCCTCGAGTTCCGCCTCGACCGCGTGCTCGGCGGCGCCGATCTGCAGACGCCCGCGGGCCGGGCACGCGGGGCCGAGGCCGCGCTCGACGTCATCGCCGAGCACCCGAACGATTTCGTGCGCGACCAGTACCTGATGAAGGTCGCGGGCCCGACCCGCCTGGGCGAGGACAAGTTGCGCCAGCGCCTCGCCGGCATGGTGGCCGGCGGTTCCCGGCGCGCCGACGTGACGGTGGAGCGCGCCACCGCCACGCCTCGATCGTCACGGGCCACGGGTCCGGAGATCGAGGCCCTGCTGCTGGCCGTCCACCGACCCGAGGACGTGGCCGACCGCCTCGAGGGGGTGCTGTTCGCCGACGAGGTCCACCTGGCCGCGTTCGACGCGCTGTGCTCGGCGGCCACCTTGGACGAAGCCATCGGGCGGGCCCGGCCGGAAGCTTCAGCCCTTCTTCAGCGTCTGGCGGTGGAAGAGGCCACGGCCGACGCCGACGACGTCGTGCGCTTGCTGGTGGAAGCGGCGGTGCAGCGCCAACTGGCCATCCTGCGTGCCCGGGCCCGTGCCGCCGACGACGTCAGCGAGACCGCAGCCACCATCGGAACGCTGATGCAGTTGCGCGAACAACTGTGGGATGACGACCGTAGTCTCGATGCCTCGGGGCAGTTGGTAGCCTGGCTTGTGCAGTTTGGTCAGGAGGGAGGATGACGACGACGGAGGGGACCCACGTGTCCGGGCCCGCCACGCCGTCTCCCGACGACGCCGAGGCCGCGCTGCTCGGTGTGCCCGTCGAGGACTTCCGCACGCTGCTCGCCGCTGCCCGGGCCCACGGCACCATTACCGCCGACGACCTCATCCTGGTGTTGAAGACGGTCGAGCTCACGCCCGAGCTGATCACCGCCGTCGTCGACCGGGTGCAAGCCGAGGGCATCGAGTACGTCGACGACGTGCCGTCGCCCGCCGAGGCCGACGAAGCCGTGGCCGAGGTCGTGGCCGCGGTCGAGGCCGTCGAAGCCGTCAAGGCCGTGAAGGCGAAGGCCGAGCCGGCGGCACGGCGAGCCCCCAGGGCGTCGCGCGCCGCCAGCCCGTCTCGCCCGGTGGTGCGGCCACGTTCGTCGGCGGCCAGTGCGTTCGACGACGACCGCGGCGGCGGCTCCACCGACTTCGTCCGCATGTACATGCGCGACATCGGGAAGGTGCCGTTGCTCACCGCCGAGCAGGAGGTGTCGCTGGCCGAGCGCATCCAGCGCCGGCTGCGGGCGCTGGCCCGGATCGAGGAGCTCGACGAGGAGATGGGCGACGCCACGTCGTCGCCCGAGTACCGCGAGCTCCACGCCGACGTGCTCGACGGCGCCGAGGCCACCCGTTCGTTGATCCAGGCCAACCTCCGGCTGGTGGTGTCGATCGCCAAGCGCTACCGGTCGCGGCCGATGCAGTTCCTCGACCTCATCCAGGAGGGCAACCTCGGGTTGATGCGGGCGGTCGAGAAGTTCGACCACACCAAGGGCTTCAAGTTCTCCACCTACGCCACGTGGTGGATCCGCCAGGCCATCACCCGGGCCATCGCCGACCAGGCCCGCACCATCCGCATCCCCGTCCACATGATGGAGACGATCAACAAGGTCGGCCGGGTGCAGCGCCAGATGGTGCAGGAGCTCGGGCGCGATCCTCAGCTCGACGAGTTGGCCTTGCGCCTCGAGATGAGCGAGGACCGGGTGCGGGAGTGCCTGCGCATCTCCGAGGACGTGGTGTCGCTCGAGCAGCCCGTCGGCGACGAGGAAGACTTTTCGCTGTCCGACGTGATCGAGGACAAGGAGGCGATCGTGCCGGCCGACGCCGCCGCCCGCACGATGCTCAACGAGGCGGTGAAGGAAGTCCTGTCGCAGTTGACCGAGCGGGAGCAGGAAGTCATCCGCTTGCGCTTCGGCCTCGACGACGGGCAGATGCGGACGCTCGAAGAGGTGGGCCGGGAGTTCGGCGTCACCCGCGAGCGCATCCGCCAGATCGAGGCCAAGACGTTGGCCAAGCTGCGCCACCCGATCCGCTCGCAGCGGCTGCGCGACTACCTCGACGCCGAGTAGCTCTTTTAGGGGCGCACCGGCGGGTCGGTGCGGGGCACGGTGACGGTGGCGCCGTTGCCGTTGACGGTATGGCCCGTCTTCGACTCGACCAGGTCCTTGGCCCGCTCGACGCCGAGGTCGACGACCGCCTTGGCCTTGTCGGTGACCTCGTCGAAGGCCTCGGAACCCCGGACCTTGTCGATGATGTGGTTGATCTGTTCGTAGCGTTGGCGGCCGGCCATGCTGCCGAGGTAGTAGCCGGCGCCGAAGCCGAGGATGAGGCCAGCACGAAATCTCATGGGCCGATCCTTACCCTGGTTCCGCCAACCATGCACGAGGCCATTGCGGGGCGAACATACGTTCGGTATCGTGACGAGCGATGGGTGCCAACCGCCTGCGAGAGGCTCGGATCGCGGAGATCGAGGAGATGGACCGGCTTGGGTCGGCGCGGCTCGGGCCGCTCACCGAGCACGCGTTCCTGGCCGCGGGGGCCGCGCTGTACGCCGGCGACGGTGGCAAGGGCGACGGGCGGATCGTGTTCGCCGGCAGTGAGGCGGCGATGGTCGCCTTCTTCCTGGCGTGGCTGCGGTGCTTCTTCTCGATCGACGAGTCCCGGCTACGTGTCGCGATCTACTTGCCGACCACCGGCGACCTGGCCGCCGCCGAGGCCTTCTGGTCGTCGGCCACGGGCATTCCCGTCTCGCAGTTCACCAAGCCCTACCGCACCGAGCGGGCGCCTTCGGCCCGGGCCTCGCCCACCGGCCACGGCTCGGCCCGGATCGTCTACTCCTGCGCCCGCACCCACCGTGGGGTCATGGGCCTCGTACGTGCGCTGCTATCTTCGACCCCGCCGTAGCGTCACTTTCCGGGGTAGCTCAATCGGCAGAGCATCTGACTGTTAATCAGAGGGTTCTGGGTTCGAGTCCCAGCCCCGGAGCTTTCGGCCCTCAGGCCCTCCACCAGCGGTTTCTCAGGGAAACCGCCCCTCACCTGCTCGTTCGCGTCCCCAGTTCCCTCCCTTCGTTTGTCGTCACGTGTGCTCACACGCGCTCAGGAGTGTCGCGCGATTTGGGGGATATCCGGGGGAACTGCCGCCGTTCCGACCCGCGGTGGGGGAATTTTGGGGGACGACGGCCTCGAGCTTCGGCCCGCCGCGCCTAGGAGTCGCGACGTGCCTGTAGCCAGACCCTCTCGGTCCTGGCCACAGGTCGTGTGCGTCGCTTGTTGTCCTGTGAGGCCTACCAGCGCCAGCCGTGATATGAGGCGGCGCCCCGTAGACCGACCCCCACACGACATCGTTGCTGGCCGAGCCCCAGCCCTGAGCCCAGGAGCACAGGAGACCACCGATACCGTTCGCAGAGCCTGCCCGGCACGCCCCGATAGATGCAGTCAGCAGTTGCGCTCGACGGACATCACTGGCACACCCGCTGGGATCCGGAGCGTCGTGCTCTCGTGCGGACGGGGCTCGAGCCGTGACGTCCTCGATGACTCGATCGAGTGTGATTCCGATCGAATTGAAACGAGCGACGACCCCCGTGGTCTCTCCCGCGTCGCAACTCGATCGAGGTTCCGCCGGTGAGCGCCAACGACTCGCCAGCCATTCGATGTCTCAAGTGGCATTTGACGAGCCATGACGACGTTGTCTCGGCCGATTGGATCTCGCTCGGGACAGGGTCGCAATTGGCTACGACGGTTGAGCTTGCGCCGGGCGAAAGGACAACCCTGCGGTTCCCGTAGAATGCGACTGACCGTGCTCAATCTGCACGTGAGTGGAACCGGGGGTCGCGCTGCTCGAAGAAGTCGGACTCAACCTCTTCGCTACCGCGATCTGGCACTTCATCGGAGGTGCTGCGGTTTCGGCCCGCGAGTTGTCGGCGTTCCACGCCTCCTTGTTCGATGCTTTGACGGTGGCCGTGCAGAGGGTCGTTGATCCCGGAGGCACCGGCGCGCGGAAGCCGGCATCCGTAACCCGATACGACGGATCCGATCTCGTACTCGAAGAGCGAGCCCGCGGCGTCGCCAGGGGCCTCATCGAACACCTGGACAACTCGACCATCCCAGTATCGCTTCGTGCCGATGTCGATCTCGGCCATCAACTCGCAACGTGGCTTCGCGCAAGTTGGGCACCCCTCGCGGCCGCCGAGGTTCCGGGTGGACCAAGCTACGCAGAACGCGTCGGCATCAATCTGGACCTGCTTGCAGAACGCACCACAGCGCTCTTGCCGATTCACCTATACCTGCGCGGAAGGGGCAACGGGACGCTTCGGCGCCTTGCCGATGCGCTCTCACACACCTTCCTCGTCAACTTCGCGGAGATCGCAGCAACCGCCGAACTAAATCGGCAAGCGTTTTCGCAGACAACGGTACCGGTGGACTACCGATCCGAGATCGGAGACCTGATCGCTCGTGAGACTGAGGCGTTCGTCGGTCGAGCGGACCTGATCGAGCATCTGACTGCCGTTCCGCCGGGACAGTGTTTCATTGTTGAAGGACCACCGGGACGGGGCAAGACGGCGCTGTTTTGCGAACTGATCAGACGACACGAGTTGCGGATGACAGGCCGCAACCAATCGGATCACCTCATCTTCTACCGCTTCGACGGACGCGATCGAGGCAGGGCCCCCTACTTCTTCGCCGCTATCAACTCCCAGCTGCTGGCGGTGACCGGTGTTGACGAAGCTTTGCCAAGCGATGCGGTACAGCTGCAGCGTCAATTCGACCGGCTGTGGGCGTTCGCGGCGAACGGGCCGATGCGCCTTGTGCTTCTTATCGACGGACTGGAGTACCTCGAGGACACCGAACTGTCGAGCCTCATGCCCAGCTATCTCGGAACGTCAGCCGCGATAATCGCAACGTCCAGGCCCAATCCAGCGGTCATCGATCGAGTTCCGATCGACCATCCTGCTCGCGGTTCAAGGGTCTTCGGCCTGGAGTTGCTCGAATTGGGCGATATCGAGGCAATGTTCAGGGAACTCCCTTCGCTGCGCCAGCTCTCCCCACGGGCCGTCGCGACCACTGTTCATGGAGCGACCCGCGGCGATCCTCTCTACGCAAAGGCTCTCTACGGCGAGCTTCATCGACTGGGTGACTCCTTGGACCGTCAGTCGGTTGAGGCGATGTGTTCTCGCACGCCGCCGAGTGTCCGCGACTACTTCGGTGCACAAGTTCGGCACTTGGAGCGCGGCGCACTCGATGTTGGCGTCCATGAGCTTGCACTGCTGTTCGCGTGTGCTCGGCAGCCCGTCAGCTCCGGTGAGATCGCGGACTTGCTTGGGGAGTCACTCGTGTCGGTTCGTTCGCGTCTCCGAGTGCTCGGCCAGTTCCTGACTGGAGTCGAGCGGTGGGAGTTCTCGCATTCCGAGTTCCGTGGTGCCTCGCTCGCGCTGTTTTCCGCTACTGAGCTTGACACCATGAAGCGCAGACTCTTCGAGTGGTGCTCAAAGTATGACGAACTCGGTTGGCCGGAATCAAGTCCACCATACGCAGTCGAGCAGTGGATCCCGCATGTTATCGAGCACGATCCCAAGCGGCTCGGTCACTCGCTGTCCACCGCATGGGCCGTTCAGCGACTTCGTCTTGCACTCTCGCCGATCCCGCTCGAGGCGGACCTGGAGCTCGCGACGCGCCACTTCACGGAGAAGGAGACCAATGTCAGCGGTCTCATGAAGAGCGCGGCTCTTCGGTGCGCAGTCCGATCTGTCGTCACTGGGTTCCCGCCAGACCTCATCTCGGCTACTGCCCACACCCACGCCACGAACGCGGGACAGGCTATGGCCGTGCTGGTGGAGCCCTTGAGCACCCGAGCCGGCATCATGCTGAACCACGCTTGGGCGTGCTTCGTTCGCGGAAGTAGGGAGCGCGCGACGGCCCTCGCCAACCACGTGTCGGAACTCTTGGACGCGATACCTGACAGCGCGAGCAGTCGTCCGGTTGCCGCTGGTCTTGCGGAGCTGCTCTGGTCGCTCGGTGACCGGCGGAGCGCTACCGGTGTGCTCAAGCGGCTCGTGCAAGCCCAGCAGGCGCAACGAGCCTCGTCCGACAGCGAGTGGGTTGCCACAGCGTCGCACATCCTTGTCAGTGCAGGCCTGACCGCGGATGCGGCCGCTTTGGTCGAGCGTGCGTGCGCAGACCTGGAGCAGGTCACTCGGGACTACGAGCGCATGGCGCGAACTTTTACGTTGCGCGCGTGCGAGGCAACTCTCGTGAATGAACGTGCGATCGATCTCGTCGCCGCGATCGACCAGTGGCTGGCCGGCTACGCCCACGAGGCCGATGTGCTTTCGGTCGCGAGGGCGCTCGTCCAAGTAGGCGAGAGCGGTGTTGCAGCCGATCTTCTAGCGCGGGTTGATGCTGGTGAGTGGGCCGTGCCCGCCACGGTTGGCTCGGTGGGTGACGATGCCGACAGGAGCGCGTGGGAGCGGGACCGTACTGCGGAGAGCCTCGCTCGCGAAGCGGATCTGTCGGCGGTGTTGAAGATGGAGCAGCGGAGCCGCGAGGCTCTCCACCGGTTGCTGCGTCTAGGGCCTCTGAGCGACGAGGAGATGTCCGTCGCCACGTGGACCGTTGCACTACGCGCCGCTAAAGCCCTTAGTGCCGACACGCTAGTGGAGGAGATCGCGCGACGGCTCGCCGCCGCGTGCACCGTCACGACCGACGCGTGGATGGAGCTCGTCCTGTTCCAAGAGGCTGCTCAAGAGGGCAGCTACGAACACGCGCCGTTCGCTTCGATGCGACTTGGTGACCGTTGGACGGGACTGGCAGGAGCCGTGGTGGCGCTGTCGGCGACGGGAAGAGCTGAGGAGGCGAGCGCTGTCATCGATCACGCCATCTTGCGGGCGGAGCGGCTTTCATCGGCCGTCGCGTGGGCGCGTGTGCTCGCGGGGGTGTCGCAAGTGCAGGCGATGGCTGGCAACGTGGTGTCCTGCATCGATACGCAGTCATCGATCGACGTTGAAGCGCTGCGGCACTCAGCGCGGGTTGCAACAGCCAAGCTCCTCGCTGAGAGTGAAGCTGAAGACCGCATCCGAACGCTCATGGACGCATGCGACTGCGCACCGTGTCACGTGCTTGTCCTGCGGGCCGTGCTCGACCTTCGCAACATTGATCTCGCACTTCAGCTAGCCAAGACGTTGCTGTCAAGCACGACTCTCAGTCCGATTACCGCGCATCAGACAGACACCTTCTACCTGGCTGGTCTCCTCGTCGATGAACGCGGAGCTGTGGAGGAACTAGCGCGGTTGGCGAGTGCTTGCATTAGGCAAGACCGGATCGAGGATGCCGAAATGATCGAGAGTGTGATCGGGCACAAGCCTCTCGCGGAGCGGTTGTTCGGCGCCATCGACCTCGAAGGCAACAACTCGGAGGATCCACCGAACAGACGTGAACTCGAGGCGATCCTGTCGTGGTCTCGTTCCTTGGAGGACGGAACGCGACGACGGGCGTATCTCGGGGCGCTCGCTGAGTTTGCCGCTCGGAACGGCGCGAACCTTGACCTCGCCGTCGCGGCCATCGAGGCGTCAACACAAGAGGCGCCCTTTTCGGATCACACCATAGGTGCCATAGTCGCGGAGTTCGTTCGCACCGACCGCTTGAACGATCTCCCGAGATCTGTAGCGGCTCGGCGAACGATCGAAAGTGATCGGTCCGCAGGCGTTCCGATATACGCGGCTAAGTCCTTCGCTGAGATCCGCTACGCCGTCGCCGAATTGTCCGGTCCTCGGTGGGTACTTGAGCCGCTCGTCGAACTCGCGGCGACGAGGCTTGAGCAGGACTTCGGCTTCGACGCAGCCATGGAGAGTCTCGCCCAGTGGTTCAGGCTGGATGGCAGAGACCTTGAGGAGATCGATGCAATCGCTCGTATAGCCGACGTCGGTCTCGCTGCGAGGTTGTGCTTCGTCGTTGGGCCAGGGTTTGATGTGTGTGGGTCCGCCGCCTATATCTGCTTCGGTCGCGCGGAGTTCGACAAGGCGGCGCGCGTTGGTGCGCAACTCATGAGAGGCGAGCGCCGTGACAACCTGCTCCTGACCGTCGCGCGCGAGGCCATCAGAGCAGATCTGATCGACATCGCTACCGATGCCTTGAGGCACATCGAGGCAGGAGAGAAGCGACACATAGCCGCCGCACTGCTCGCTGCGCGGGTGGGTGACGAGTCTTGGATGACGCACCTTCGTCAGGTAACCGACCCCGGGCGACGCTTGGATGCCATCCGTGAGACTGCGACTAGTCCGAGGTCCATCGCCACCATGCAGGCGGCAACGACACTCCACAACCTCTTCGTCGAGACGACGAGGGAACTCGTGATCTCGATGGCCGCTGAAGCGAACACCGTGGGTGGTGAAGCACTCGAGACTGTCGAGTACATTCGCGGTATCCTCGACGACGACTCCGTGGCGTTTGTCGACGCAGCCGCCTGCACCTCGATGACGGACATTGGAGACCTCGTTGGAGCCGAGACGATCGCTCTCTCGGCTGCAGAACGCGTCCGACCGTCGCTGCTCGCCGCGATAGCCGTC